>QHSM01000061.1 GCA_003221595.1 Candidatus Rokuibacteriota bacterium
TGAACTGGACCTGTTCGAGGCCTGGGTCCGGCGCGATTCCCAGGGGGCGCCCCGGCCGAGCCGGGGCCGCCTTCGAGCGCGCGATTCAGAACGCCTCGGGCGCGGCGGCGATCGCGTCGAGGTCGGCGCGGGTGTACGAGCCGAGGCTCCGGAAGTCGAGGTCGGTGTAGTTCTTGATCCAGCGCATCGCGATCTTGAGCGCCTTGCGATAGCGCTCCTGCGTCTCGGCGCCCTGGCGCCGAGTCAGGATGTCGGCGAGCTCCTCGTTGAGCAGCCGCTTCACCAAGGCGAAGTCGTGTGCCGTGCCGCTTCCGGTCTCGCGCGCGCGGTGGATGATCCGCTGCGCGATCTGCGCGACCGACATGCGGCCGGTCGCGAGGTCTTCCATGAGGGCCGGATGAATACCGGGCTTGCCCTCGAGGCTGTCGATGCCCTTGGCGCCGCGTCCGCCGAGCCAGCCCTCGACGTACTCGATCAGCATCCGCGCGTTGCGGCGCGTGCCGTCCACCGTGACGGGACCGTCCGGCACCTTGATGGCGACGGGGTAGTTGTCGGGGTTCGTCATCTGCTCCGTCGGCTTCCAGCCCGAGCCGATGAGCTTCTTGAACGGATCGCCGGCGGTCTTCATGTGGAAGATGTGCGCGACCCAGGCGCGGATGAAGCCCTGCTCCGCCTCCCACTGCTTGTCGGCGCGGATCGCCTCGGCGGCGGCGCGATTGACGTCCGCGTCGGCGCTCGGGAGCGCGGTGGCCATGCCGCCGATCGGCACCGCACCCCGCTTGAGGCTGATCGCGACCAGGCGCCGGAAGATGTTCGCCAGGAACGGCGTCGTCTTGATGTCGACCCCGAACCGGTCCGGCCACACCTGGGCCGGATCGGTCATGACGAACTCGAAGATCGACGCCTTGAGATCCCAGCGGGCGGCGTTCAGCCCCGCCGCGTAGGGGCCGAGCTCGTAGAGCATCTCCTCCATCTCGTATACGCACGGCAGCGACTCGACGAGCACCACCGCCCGGATCGTCGCGCTGGCCAGGAACGGCAGGTGCTCGCGGCTCAGATCGAACAGATCGCGGTACCAGTGCGCCTCGGCGGCCGCCTCGAGCTTCGGCAGATAGAAGTAGATGCCCTGGCCGCGGCCGGCCTGGGCGCGCCCGGCGTAGAAGAGCGTGAACGCGGTGCCGAGGAGCGCCGCGTTGACCGGCGCGCCGTCGATGGTGACGTCCGGCTCGTCCAGGTGCATGCCCCGCTCGCGGTGCATGAAGAACGGCAGCTCACCGTCGGCGATCTTGTAGTTCCGGTTCCGCTCGCGGTCGACGAAGGTGAGCTCGCGGTTCACGGCGGCCAGGCGGTTGTGCGCCGAGCGCACGGTGTCGATCAGGCGGTGGCCGCCCGAATCCTCGTCGTCGTCCAGGTCGCCGGCGGCGCGCTCGCCCTCGGGCCCGGGGTTCAGCGCGTTGATGAACATCGAGGTGATCGAGCACGGCCCCGAGATCTCGATCCCCGGCCGCTTCAGCTCGTCGGGCATCGACGGAACCTGCCACGCTCCCGTGTTCGCCGCGCCGGCCGGCGGGTGAGACGGCGGCGTGTGCTCGCGCAGCGCGCGCTCCAGCACCGCCCGCCGGCGGGCGATGAGATCGCGCGCACGTGCATCCAGGCGATCGTGTAGTCGGGCCAGGTAGTCGCAGAACGCCGGCGTGAAGAGCGCCGCCGCGCCTTCGACCGGGGCGAATTTCACTCGCGTCGACATGCGCAACGAACTATTCGCATGGCGACGCGTGGCTGTCAATGGCAGAATGCCCGCGGTCTTTCCCCAATGGTCCGGCGATTTCGCGGTATGGGCAAGGGACGCAAGACCCGGCGCGCCCTCGAGCGCGGCGGCGCGGGCCCGGCGAAGCCGCTCAACGAGACAGTGGCTAGCTGGTCGGGCGTGCGGATCGCGCCGATGTTCGGCCGGTGGGGCTACTTCGTGGGTGAGACGCTCTTCGGCTGCTTTCCCCTGCGCGAGAAGGAGCGCGACCTCTGGGTCCGCCTCACCGACAGGGATCAGGCCCGCGCGCTGAGCGACCCGCGGGTTCGCCCCCACCGGCGCTTCTCGAAGAAGGGCTGGGTCGAGCTCGACGTGGAAGGCATCGAGGATCTGGGCCGAGCCCTCCACTGGCTCCGCCGAGCCTACGTCGCCACCACGCGCGGTCCCGCCGCGTAAGCCGACGTCGACCGCTAGCCCGGGTCAGGCCGCCGGCGTCGTTGCCGCGGCGGTCGTGGCCGCGGCGCGGGCCGTGGCCTCGATGCGGTCGATCCGGACCAGCGGGACGAGCAGCCACGTGAGTGCCGTCATCGCCGCCCCGATGAGGACGAGCGGGGCGTAGCCGAGGTGGTCGTACAGGCGCGCTCCGACGTTCTCGGCGAGCTGCACCCCCAGGTTGAACACCGACATGAGCAGCGCGAAGAACGTCGCCTCGACGTGGGGCGGACACGCCTTGGCGGCGAGATCGAGAAAGGCGAGCTGCATGATCATGCTGACGGCGCCGAACACGACGGTGATGATCACGGCCGAGACGGCGTCGCGGTACACGAGATACGCGAGTGTTCCGATCACGCCGAAGCCGATCGAGAGGTTGATGATGCGCTTGAGCGGCACGCGCCGGGACAGCGGCGCGTAGACAATGGCCCCGATGACGCCGGCGAGCGCGCCGATCGCCGCGAGCCGGCCGATGAACTGCTGGCTGAACTTCAGGACGTCCGCCTGATAGTAGAGAAACGCGGGGCCGAAGGACGGGCTGAACCAGAAGAAGAAGATGAAGCCCGCGACAAGCCAGATCTCGCGGTGACCCAGCGCGGCCCAGATGGCCCGCCATGTCTCGAGAAACGCCGCCTTGTCGACACGCGTAGTCGGCTCGCGGATGAACCTGAGCGCCATGAATAGGGAGACGAGCGGAAAGCAGGCGGCAATGAAGAAGGCGAGCCGCAGGCTGCGCGTCTCCGCCAGGAAGCCGCCGAGCTCGCCGACCGCCACCGACGCGACCGTGATGCAGGCCCACTGGACGGACTGGAACGCGCCGGTGAGGCCGCGCGGGCGACCGTTCTCGACCATCATCGCGTCGGTCAGCACGTCGGTGAACGCCAGACCGAGCGCCATCAGGGTGAAGAGGCCGACGCCGGCGACGAGCGTGAACTTCACGCCCTGAAAGTCCAGCGCGCGGATCTCACCCAGGGCGATCGCGTCGCCCCACGCCAGCCAGAAGCCGGCGACCGCCGCCAGGGACGAGGTGAGCAGGAAGTAGCTCTGTCGCCGCCGGCCGAAGAGCGGTACGAAGTCCGAGAGCAGCCCGTACACGGGCTTGATCAGCCAGGGGGTGATCGTGATCAGGAAGAAATCGGCAACCTGGCCGGCGCTGAGCCCGCGCTCTTTGAGCACGATCGTGATCGTCTGATTGGGCAGGTACCACATGCCCTGGGCGAAGTAGACGACCCCGAAGAGAAGGGCCAGTCGCCGGGCGTCGGCGGTTTTGAAGGGGTTCAACCGCTCGAACAGGGCGCGCATCCGGGAGCCCATCATACGCGGGTTCACGGCGCGATGTCGCTGCGCTAGGATGGACGCCACGATGAGCGCCGAATCGGTGGGCACGGTCGTCTCGCTCTGGCGCTACCCGGTCAAGTCGATGATGGGCGAGGAGCTCAACGCGTGCGACGTGACCGAGCGGGGCCTCTGCGGCGACCGGGCCTACGGCCTCGTCGATCAGGAGACCGGGAAGCTCGCGAGCGCGAAGCATCCGAGGAAGTGGGGACGGCTCTTCGACTTCCGCGCCGATTTCGTCGAGCCGCCCCGGGTCGGCGCGCCCACGCCGCCGGTGCGCATCACGTTCCCGCGCGGCGCGAGCGTCACCAGCGAGGAGCCGGGCGTGAGCCGCCTGCTCTCGGAGGCCCTCGGCCGTCCGGTCGTTCTCATGACGAGCGCGCCGGCGGACAGCTCCTTCGAGGAGGTGTGGCCCGCGGTCAAAGGCGGGCGGCTCTACGGCACCACGCTGTCCGAGCGGGAAGAAGGCGACCTCGTGACGGACGTGCCGGCCGCCTTCCGCGCGCCCGCCGGGACCTTCTTCGACTTCTGTGCGATCCACCTCGTCACGACCAACACGCTCGATCGCCTGCGCGAGCTGGCGCCGGCGCACCGCTTCGAGGCGCGGCGCTTTCGGCCGAACCTCGTCGTCGAGGTGCCGGACCGGCGCGGCTTCGTCGAGAACGACTGGTCCCGCCGCATCGTCACCGTCGGCGACGTCCGCCTCAAGGTCATCATTCCGACGGCTCGCTGCGTGATGACCACGCTCGGGCAGGGCGATCTGCCGCGCGACCCCGGCGTGCTGCGCGCGATGGCCGAGCACAACCGGATCCGCGCCGGCGGCCTCGGCGAGCTTCCGTGCGCGGGCGTCTACGCGTTCGTCGTCACGGGGGGGACCATCCGGCGCGGCGATCCGATCCGCGTCGAGTAGGGCCGCTCAGCGCGACCGGTCGATGTCGAGGCCGGCGGTGGCGAGCGGTGCGGCCGGGCTGGCCACGACCGGGCTCGTCGCGGCGGTGGGCCGGCCGGGCAGCGCCTTCAGCAGCACGGGAAGCACGATGAGCGCCGCGATGAGGCTGGTCGTGGTGCCGAGCGTGAGCAGCAGGCCGAGCCCGAAGATTCCGCGATGATCGGCGATCATCAGGCTGCCGAACCCGGAGATGGTCGTGAGGCCGCTGACCAGCACCGCCATCATCGTCGAGCGCGCGATCAGCGGGCCGCCGTGATCGCGGCCCTCCCGGAAGCGCATCACGATGTTCAGGCCGTACTCCGCGGCGGCGCCCAGGATCAGCGGGAGCCCGAAGACGTTCCCCATGTTGAATTGCAGATTGAAGAAGTACATGAGCCCGAACGCCCACATGAGCCCGAGGCCGAGCGGCAGGAGCGCCAGGACCGTCTCGCGGAACCGTCGCAGCGTCAGCGCGGTGGCGAGGGTGACGAGCACGATCGCGTAGATCGTGCCCTGCTGGTAGGCGCGCTCCATCAGGCGCAGCGCCTCGAACGTGATGATCGGCGTTCCCGTGACGTCCGGATCGGTTGCGCGAAGGTCGCTGACGAAGCGCCGTGCGCCGTCGCGGTCCCAGATGTCGACGGCGGGATGGATCTGCAGCAGGAAGCGTCCGGTGTCGCTCACGAACTTGGCCCGAAGCTCCGGCGGCACGTCGGCGAGGCCGATCTGACGGGGGACGAGGTTGTCCTGGAGCCGCTGGAAGCTCTTGACGAAATCGCGGTAGAGCTGATTCTGCAGATGGGTGAGGGCCGGCTCGCTCACCTGGACGTCGGTCTGACGGATCTTTCGAATCAGCCGACCGACGTCGTCGACGACGATCCTGAGCGTCGCCTTGACGTCGCCCGCGGGCGCTTCTCTGGCCGCCATCTCGAAGCGGCGGTGGAGCGTCTCGAGCGCGGTGAGGAGCCGGCCGAGGTTCACCGACGTCGGCCGCCCGATCCGGACCGGCGCTACCAGCGGCGCGAAGTCGCCGATGATCTTGAGCTTCGCGGGCTGGTCGTCCGGAATCAGGAGCAGCACCGAGTCGACCTCCGACACGCTCGGGAGCGCGCGGAAGGCGGCGTCCTTGCGCCGGAGCTCGTCGAGCGAGTCCGCGCTGGCGAGGGCCGCGAATCCCGAGCGTCCCGCCGTCGCCAGGACGCGCTTCTCCCAGTAGACGGACTCGGTTCCGAAGGCCTGGAGGTTGAGCAGGTTGTAGTCGAACTGGATGTAGCGCAGGCCCCACGCGGACACGGCCGTCAGGGCGAGGGCCATGAGCACGACCGTCTTCGGGTAGGCCACCAGCCGCTCGACGAACGGCACGTGGATACGCTCGAGCGCCAGCGCCCGCGGAATCGTCCCGGCGGGCCGGCTCGCGTGACGCCGGTCGACGAGGACGAGCATCGCCGGGAGCACCGTGATCATCGCGAGCCACGCCAGCAGGAGGGCGGTGCCGGCGATGAATCCGAGCTCGCGCACCCCGCGGAAGTCGGTGAGCCAGAGGACGTAGAAGGTGCCGGCGGCCGTCACCGCGCCCAGCAGCATGCCCGGGCCGCTTCGCCGGGCCGTGATCTCGATCGCCTCCCGCAGATTGCGGCCGAGGAACAGCTCCTCCTCGTAGCGGAAGAGGAAGTAGATGCCGTAGTCGATGCCGATGCCGATCACGATCGAGATGAACATGACCGAGAACAGCGAGAGGTGCCCGATCACCAGGGTGGCGATCCCGATCGACCAGCAGAGGCTCATGGCGAGGACCGCCAGCATCAGGAGCGGCTTGCCGACGCGCGGGAACGCCACCAGCAGGAGGCCGAGCGTGAGGGCGAACGCGATGATCGTGGCCCGTCCGCTGTCGCGGAAGGCCGCCACCATCTCGTCGTTCTGGAGCGCCGGCTTGCCGGTCACGCCGACCGCGACGTCGGGGAATTCGCCCCGGAGCGAGGCGATCACGTCGCGAATGCCTTCGATGGCGTGCCGGTCGCCGGTGAAGCTCCCGCGCTCCGTCTCCGGCTCGGCCAGGATGAAGAGCAGGCGCTGGTCCTCGGACAGGAAGTAGCCCGCGCCCGGATGGTCGCCCCCGTCCATCGTGAAGAGGGTTCCGAACGGCGACCGGTACGGCCCCGGCCGATCGAGCCGCACCGACATCTGGGCGATCAGATCCTGGACGAACCGCAGATCGGCGGCGCCCTTGCTGTCGGAGAGCCCGAGGTCGATGAAGTTCGACACGAACGCGGTCGCGATCTGGGTGCCCATGCCCTCGACCAGCTGGTCGAGCGTCGGCCGCGCCGCGAACGCCTCCATGAACTCCTGGTAGTCGAAGATCTTCTCGCGGATCGCGCTCAGCTTCTCCTTCGATAGATAGAGGAGCCCGCGCCCCTCGAACTGCTTGGGGTCGATCCGGTACGAGATCTGCTTCAGCGGCACCTGCGTCTCGCGAAGCTGGCGGACGAGCCGGGTGGCGTACATCGTCGCCTCGGGCAGCGACGGCGCCTCGACGACGATGGCGATGCTCTCGAGATCGGCGAACTCCCGGTCGTACTGCGTGAAGCGCTCGACGTAGGGTTGGCCCGGCGGCAGGAGCGATCGGGTCGAGGTGGCGAAGGTGAGGGTGGTGAGCGCGTAGACGAGCGAGGCGATCGCCAGCGCGGCGGCGATGGCGACGGTCAGGGCGGGTCGCGCGCAGACCAGCCGGACGAGCCGGCGGAGCGGGCGACCGATCCGTTCGGCGAGCGGCAACCTACTCGTCGCCGGCGATGAACCGTTCGAGCCGCCGATGGGCGGTGTCGTCGGTCCACTGCTCGGGTGGCGATTTCATCAGATAGGCCGAGGGCGCCAGCAACGCACCCTTGATCCCGCGATCGAGCGCGATCTTGCAGGCGCGGATCGCGTCGATGACGACGCCCGCCGAGTTCGGCGAGTCCCAGACCTCGAGCTTCAGCTCGACGTTGATGGGCTGATCGCCGAAACCCGAGCCCTCGAGCCGGATGTGCGCCCACTTGCGGTCCGCCAGCCAGGGCACGTAGTCGCTGGGGCCGATGTGGACGGCGTCGGCCGGCAGCTCGTGGCCGAGCTGCGAGCGGACGGAATCCGTCTTCGAGATCTTCTTCGACGTCAGCCGGTCGCGCTCGAGCATGTTGTAGAAGTCGGTGTTGCCGCCGAAGTTCAGCTGGCTCGTCCGGTCGAGCCGCACGCCGCGGTCCATGAAGAGATTCGTGAGTACCCGGTGAATGATGGTCGCGCCGACCTGCGACTTGACGTCGTCGCCGACCAGCGGGAGCCCGCGCTCCTCGAACCGGCGCCGCCAGTACGCCTCGCGCGCGATGAACACCGGGATGCAGTTGACGAAGGCGCATCCGGCGTCGAGGATCTGCTCGACGTACCACTTGGTCGCCATCTCGCTGCCCACCGGCAGGAAGTTGACGACGATGTTGGTGGCGGTGTCGCGCAAGGTACCGGCGATGTCGGCGGTGGAGCCCGGGGCCTTCTTGATCATCTGCGAGAGGTAGTGCCCGAGGCCGTCGTGCGTCATGCCGCGCTGGACCGGCACACCGAGCGGCTTCACGTCGGCGAACTTCACCGTGTTGTTCGGCGGCTGGTAGATTGCCTCGCCGAGGTCACGGCCGACCTTGCGCTCGTCGATGTCGAAGGCCGCGGAGAATTCGATGTCGCTGACGTGGTAGCCCCCGAGCCGTGGATGCATGAGGCCGGGAATGAAGCGGTCGTCCGGCGCGTTCTTGTAGTACTCCACGCCCTGGACGAGGGCCGATGCACAATTTCCAACGCCGATGATCGCGACTCTGACGGATCCCACGGATGCCTCCTCAGCTGTGGCTCAGTCGCTGTGTCTCAGTCGAGCGGGGCCTTGAATTGGCGTAAGTCTAGCACACAGATTCACGCTTTCCGGAATCGACGCGGCGGCGCGGCGCGCCTCAACGGCCGCTCACGGATCGCCGGAACCGGTCGCGGATGACCTCGGGGCCGTGCGGGATCCGCGGGACCGGGGTCTCCGCCGGGGTGACCTTGACGAGGACGAAGTGCGGGCCCTCGCCGGCACGCGCCGTCCGCACCGCCGCTGCGAACTCGTCCGCGGTCGTCACCGCCGCCGCCGTGCGGTATCCGGCGCTGCGGGCCAGCCGGTCGAGCCGCACCTCGCGCGAGGGTGAGCGCTGACCGCCGGTCGAGCCGTAG
>QHSM01000062.1 GCA_003221595.1 Candidatus Rokuibacteriota bacterium
CCCTTCCCCGATTTCATGGCCTTCTATGGAACCCTAACCACCGGTGCCGGCTGGGTCGTCCCCAAGAAGTACATCGAGAAGGTCGGTGACGAGGCCTTCAAGAAGTATCCGATCGGGCTCGGGCCGTATCGATTCGTGAGCCACACGGCCGGGGTCGAGCTGATCATGGAGGCCTTCGAGGGCTACTGGCGCAAGATGCCCTCGGTCAAGCGGCTCGTCTTCAAGGTCGTCCCGGATCCCACCACCCGAGCCGCCATGCTCAAGCGGGGCGAGGTCGATATCGCGTACATGCTCGACGCGCCGCAGGCCCTGGAGCTCCAAAGGGATCCCACGTTGCGCCTCGCGTTTTCCGGGGGCATCGGCACGGCGGCGATCGATTTCCTCGACATGTGGGATCCCAAGTCACCGTGGGCCGACAAGCGGGTGCGTCTGGCCGCCAACTATGCGCTCGACCGCCGTGGGCTGTCGGAAATGGAGACGTTGGGAGCATCGAAGCCCACCGGCAGCATTATTCCCCGCACCTTCGAGTTCGCGCTGCCGATCGAGCCGTACCCTTACGACCCGGTGAAGGCCAAGCAACTGATGGCTGACGCGGGCTACCCCAACGGGTTCGAGGGCGGCGAGCTGCACGTGACGCCTCCGTTCTTTTCGCGCGGTGAAGGGGTCATGAACTATCTCGGCGCTCTCGGCATCAAGCTCCGGATGCGCCCCATGGAGCGCGCCGCGTTCCTCTCGGCATGGGCGGCGAAGAAGCTGAAGGGCGTGTGTGTCTGTGGGCCGGCGCTCTACGGTAACGCGGCCACCCGGATGTCGGAGATGGTGCCAAGCGACGGGACCTACGCGTACGGCGGCTACCCCGACATCGACGCGCTCTACAAGCAACAGGGTGTGGAGACCGACAAGAAGAAGCGCGAGGCCATGTTGCACCAGATCCAGCAGCTCCTTTACGAGCGTGTACGCTTCGCGCCCATCTTCGAGTTCTACTGGCCGAGCGGGATCGGGCCGCGGGTCGAGGAGGCCGCGCTGCTGCTGATCAATCCTTATCCCTGGTCGGCGCCCCTCGAGGAGGTACGGCTCAAGAAGAAGTAGGGCGGTAGTGTCGAAGCGCCAGCCGCACGCCGACGAACAGGAGGCCGCTTACCGTGATGAGGATGAGCGGCAGCGCGAGGGATGGCGTGCCGGACGATGTCCTCGTCCGGGTCGACCGACACCCAGCAGTTCCGGCGGAAGTACTCGCTCGGGCGCATCGACAGGCGGAACCGGTCGTCGTCGCCGAACTTCTCGACGCGCTCGTCGAGGCTCCAGAGCCACCACGGCACCCAGCTGCAGCTGCCCTCGAGAAACGCCGCCTTGAGCGTGGGGAAGCGCTCGAACACGCCGCCGGTCAAGAGACCGCCGAGCGCCATCATCTGCTCGACTCCGTGGGCCACCGCGTGCGCCATCACGAAGTTGTCCATGAAGCGCCGGCCCAGGTGCTCCTGGTAGGCCATCTGGATCCCGTGAAACGCCACCGGCACGCCGAGGCTCACGGCCTCGGCCCAGACGGCGTCGTAGCTCGGGTCGTACCAGGCCCGGCCGTTCACCGGATGATTCGAGAGCACGAGCCCGTCCGCGCCGAGCTCGCGCACGCTCCGTCGAGCCCGTCGACGCCGACCAGGTGGGCGCCCCGCGTGCGAAACACGATGGCAACGTCGATCCCTTCGCGGTCCATGGCCTGGAGCATCGCGCGCGGGTCGTCGCCCGGCAGGTCCTCGGCGGGGTCCTTGTAGCGGCCCATCGCCAGGTGGCGCGCGCGCGCCTTCTCTCTTCGGATGAGGCCCAGCCGCCGGCGCTCCGGGCGGTCGAAGAAGGCGGGGAAGACCTTGCCCTCGAACTGCCAGCCGTTGGTGTGCGATCCGTCGATCGGCGCGAAGCGGGGCGCCCGGTCCTTGAACCGGGGCTCGATGTACTTGAGCCAGAGGTCGTGCGGCTCGTCGACGTGGATGTCGCTGTCCATGACCTTGAACTGACCCTTGGCCATTGCGGTCTCCCCTCGGGTGGCGCGGCCGCCCTCAGTCGCGGCGGCCGGTGAAGCGCAGGAGCATCAGGAAGAGGTTGATGAAGTCCAGATAGAGGGAGAGCGCGCCGACGATGGCGTAGCCCCCGGCTTGACCCTCGGGAATCGCGAGCGCCATCTGCTTGAGCCGCTGAGCGTCCCACGCCGTGAGGCCCGTGAAGACGATCACGCCCACCACCGAGATCAGGAACTGCAGCGCGTCGCTGTGCCAGAACATCCCGACCAGCGAGGCGAGGATGAGCCCCACGAGGCCCATCATGAAGAACTGCCCGAAGCCGGCCAGGCTCCGCTTCGTCGTCGAGCCGAACAGGGCGAGGGCGCCGAACATGCCGGCGGTGACCACGAACGTGGTTGTCACCGACTCGCCCGTGTAGGCGAGCAGGACGACCGACAGCGTGACGCCGTTCAGCGCCGAGTAGAGGGCGAAGAGACCGGCCGCCGTGCCGGGCGCCATGCTCGCGGCTCGGGCCGAGAGGTAGAAGACCAGCCCGAGCTCGGCGATGACCAGACCGAAGAAGACCAGGCGGTTTCCGACGAGCGTGCGAATGAGCTCCGGCGAGCCGGCCACCACGAACGCGACGACGGCGGTGAGGCCGAGGCCGATCGCCATCCAGCTGTAGACCTTCCAGAGGAACGCGGAGACTCGCTCCGCGGCTTGCGCGGGCGTCGTCGTCCAAGCATCCATGGTTGTTCTCCTTAGAAAGAGTTCTCTGGGCCCGATTGTACTCCGTCCTGACCGGTGAGGCCCCTTGACAAGGCCCGGGGCCGATGATGTGATCCCCTGCGTTTCGCCAATCTACCGGCCGATCCCGGCGCGGGGGTGACCCATGGCAGAGTCCGAGAGCGTGACGAGCATCGATCGGCGGGCGTTTCTGAAGGCGGCGGGCGTCGCGACCGGCGCCGCGGTTGCCGGCGGGATCCCCGGGATCGTCGCGGCGCAGAAGGCGCCGAGCTTCCCGAAGGGCACGAGGCTCAGCATCCTCGAATGGGTGAGCTTCGTCCCGGCCTCGGACGTCGAGTTCAAGCGCCTGGCGGCGGAGTTCGGCAAGCTGGCCGGGGTCGAGGTCACCGCCGACCTGATCAACATGAACGACCTCAACCCACGAATCGCTTCCGCCATCGAGACCAAGGCCGGCCCCGACATCATCATGATGATCAACAACTGGCCGCACCTCTACGCCGATGGGCTCGCCGATGTCGACGATGTGGCGGAGGAGATCGCCAAGCGGGACGGCGGTTTCTACGACATCAGCCGCAGGATCAACATGGTCGACGGCCGATGGAAGGCCGCCCCCTTCACCATGGGCAGCGGCGTCTGGAACTACCGCGAGGACTGGTTCAAGGAGGTCGGTGCGAACAAATTCCCTGACACCTGGGACGAACTCCGGAAGGTGGGCACCGCGCTCAAGAAGAAGAACCTCCCGGTCGGTCAGGCTTTCGGCCACAGCCTGGGCGATCCCAACAGCTGGGCGTATGCGGTGACGTGGTGCTTCGGCGCGACCGAGATCGACGACAAGGGCAAGGTCGTCATCAACAGCAAGGAGACGATCGAGGCGCTGAAGTTCACGGTGGCCTTCTGGAAGGACTGCCTCGACGACGGCGGGCTCGCCTGGGACGATAGCAACAACAACCGAGCCTTCCTGGCCGGGACGATCTCGGCCACGATCAACGGCGCCAGCATCTATTTCGTCGCCAAGCGGCAGTTCCCCGAGATCGCCAAGGCGATGAACCACGCGCACATGCCGAAGGGACCGGCGGGCCGCTTCTACTACCAGGGGGGCCAGGCGCACGGCGTGATGAAGTATTCGAAGAACCAGCAGGTGGCCAAGGAGTTCCTGCGCTGGTTCATGGATCGCCCGCAGTACGACAAATACATCGCGGCCAACGATGGCTACGTCGGAGGTCCGACGCCGTACTGGGAGAAGCACCCGTTGTGGGAGAAGGATCCCAAGCTCGTCACCTTCCGGGATGCGCCCAAGTTCGGCCGGTGGACCGGCTACCCAGGCCAGCCCAGCCGCAAGGCGAGCGAGGCGCTCGTGAAGTACATCCTCGTGGACATGTACGCGCAGGCGATCAAGGGGATGAAGCCCGAGGATGCCGCGAAGTGGGCGGAGGCCGAGCTGAAGAAGGCGTACGCGTAGACCGGCTCCTGGATAACGCCGATGGCTGATCAACGCATCGAGCCCATCCTGGCCAAGAGCGCGGCGTCCGGCGCCTCTGCGATCCCGGCGCCCATCGTCGTGGTGGCGGTTCCCAAGCTCGGCCGCCCGAAGGGCCTCGGACACCTCCTGGAGCGCGAGCACATCCTGGCGGGGGTGCTCCTCGCGCCCACGCTCGTCATCCTGACGCTCTTCATCGCCTATCCGTTCGTCCTCGGCATCTGGCTGGCGGTCAGCGACAAGGTGGTCGGACGGCCGGGCAACTTCGTCGGGCTCCACAACTTCTGGGTGAACCTGAACGACTCGATCTTTCTGCGCGCGTTCCAGAACACGTTCGTCTACACGTTCATCGCGACCATCCTGAAGCTGATGCTCGGCATGGCGGCGGCGCTGCTCCTGAACCAGCACTTCCGCTTCAAGCGCATCGTCCGCGCGTCCATGCTTTTGCCGTGGATCGTGCCCACCGTGCTGAGCACGCTCGCCTGGCAGTGGATGTTCGACGCGACGTTCAGCGTGTTCAACTGGATGCTGATGAACGCCGGGATCATCTCGCGGCGCATCCTCTGGCTCGGCGACGGGACCATGGCGATGGGGTGCCTGATCCTGGTCAACGTGTGGCGCGGGATGCCCTTCTTCGCCATCACGCTCCTGGCCGGGCTGCAAACCGTCAACCCGGACCTGCACGAGGCCGCCGAGATCGACGGCGCCAACGCGTGGCAGCGGTTCTGGCGGGTCACGCTGCCGCTGATCAAGCCGATCATGCTGGTGGTCGTGCTGTTCTCGATGATCGCGACGTTCGCCGACTTCCAGCTGATCTACGTCCTGACGCGGGGCGGGCCCTACAGCAGCACGCACGTGTTCGGGACCTACGCCTACGAGATCGCCATGCGCGCGGCCAAGCTGGGGCAGGGCGCCTCGATCTCGCTCTTCCTGTTCCCGTTCCTGCTCATGGTGATCGTGTTCCAGCTCTGGTACATCCGGCGGGGCGACTGACGATGGCCGTGCAATACGGGAGCCGGCTCAAGCGCGCCGTCACGTTCTACATTCCGCTCACGTGCCTGCTCGTGGGCACGCTGTTTCCGTTCTACTGGATGGTCATCACCTCCATTCGCCCCGACGTCGAGCTGTACAACGTGAAGATGAATCCGTTCTTCACGCTGCACCCGACGTTCAAGCACTTCCTCGATCTCTTCGAGCTGACCATGTTCCCGCGATGGGCGTGGAACACCCTGTTCATCGCCACCGTGTCGACCGGTATCTCGCTCTTCTGCGGTCTCCTCGCCGGCTACGCGCTGGCGCGCTTGCAGTTCCGCTGGGCGCCGTCGGTGGGGACGGTGATCTTCATCACCTACCTGGTGCCGCCGACCCTGCTCTTCATCCCGCTCGGCGACGTCGTCAAGACCTTCGGGATCGGCGACACGCCGTGGGCCGTGATTCTCACGTACCCGACGTTCCTGATTCCGTTCTGTACCTGGCTCCTGATGGGCTATTTCAAGACGATTCCGCGCGAGATCGAGGACTGCGCCCGGATCGACGGGGCGAGCCGGTTCCAGGCGATGGTCCGCATCAGCTTCCCGCTGGCCATCCCCGGGATTCTTTCCGCCGGAATCTTCGCGTTCACCCTGTCGTGGAACGAGTTCCTCTACGCGCTGGTCTTTCTCTCGTCGCCCCAGCAGAAGACGATCCCCATCGGCGTGTTCACCGAGCTGGTGCGCGGAGACGTCTTTTACTGGGGGCCGCTCATGGCGGGGGCTCTGCTCGGCTCGATCCCGGTCGCGCTCGTCTATTCGATGTTCGTCGAGCACTACGTGACGGCCCTCACGGGCGCCGTCAAGGGCTGAGGCGGGCCTTCACTCGCGGCCGGATACTACTCGCTGCGCGGCGGGACTTTGATCCAGACTTCCGGGCAGGTCGGCGCGGTCGGATAGTAGGCGCGCGCGCTGCCGCAGTAGTACCAGTAGGCCTTGGGCTGCTGCGGGGCGGGAGCGGCCTCGACGTAGGTCTGCTGCTCCTGGACGACCGGGGGAGCGTAGGCGTAATACGGGTCGTAGTACGGGGCCCCGTAATACCCCCAGTACGGATAGGGCGCGCCCCACCAGAATCCCGGACCGACGAAGAACCGGCCGTGGAAGTGACCGCCGTGCCAGCCACGACCGCCGTGCCAACCGCCGCCGCCGCTGGAACGGCCGCCCCCACCCCCACTCCAGGCCCCGCGCCAGGCGTGGCTCGGGGTAGCCGAAGCGGCGAGGAGCGCGATCGCCAGAACACCGATCCAGGCTGCCCTTCGCATACCGGTACTATATCCCCCTTCGCTTGGCCCCCGCTACCTCGCGGGCGGGGGCGGGGGAGGCGGAGACGATGGCGACGACGGGGTCGACCCTGACCTCGCGGGCGGCGGCGGTGGGGCTCCCGCCGGCGGCGGTGGGATGCTTGGACCAGTCCCCGTCGTCGGACACCGGAACACTTCCGCCAGGAACATCGACAGCTCCAGGGCGTTGAACGAGATCACCGCCGTGTTGCCGCCGGCGCGTACGATCTTTCGCCGCAGATCCTTCACCGAATCGTCGCTCATGGCGCCGATGCGAGTGCATCCCGTCACCAGCGTGCGCTCCGTGGTGAGACGGACCTTGGCCATCGCGGCCATCTCGTCTTCGGCCCAGGCGGGTGCCACAGCGGCAAGGAGAGCGATCACGCAGAGGGTTGGAGTTTTCAACGGAGACAACTCCCGACGATCGACCGACTGCTATTCGGGGTCGATCTGAATCCAGCCGACCGACCGGAGCGTCCAGTCGCGATCGGCCGAGCGGCGATCCTCCTGGCGGCGCTCGATCAGGGGCGCAGCGTTTTGTTGGCGCCGATCGGCCCGGCGACGATCGAAGATGACCCGCACGCTTCGGTCGCCGTCGAACGCGTAGGCCAGGGAGTTGTAGCGCTCGGGAAGATCCCTGGATACGACGAACAGGGCGCGGCGCGTCGGCGCCTGGATCGTGCGGTCGGGCCGTACCGGAATGAGGAGCGTCATCGGAGCCAGCATAGACCCGGCAGGTCCGAGATCAAAGCTTTACCCAGGGCGGTCATGCCGGTCCCGCGACTCGCTTCAGGAGGTCGAGCTCGTCGAGAATGCGGCCGAGGCCGAGGACCACGCAGGACGTCGGATCCGGGGCGATCTTCACCGGGAGCTGCGTTTCCTGGCTGAGGAGCCGGTCGAGCCCTCGCAGCAGGCCGCCGCCGCCGGCGATGACGATGCCCGTGTCGACGATGTCGGCGGCCAGCTCGGGCGGAGTCCTCTCGAGGCAGGTGCGAACCGTCTCGACGATCGTCATCACGCACTCGCGGAGCGCCTCGCGGACCTCCTCCTCGGTGAGGACGATGGTCTTCGGGATGCCGTCGGCCAGGTCTCGCCCCTTGACCTCCATCGAGCGGGGCTCGGTCTCCCCGGGCCAGGCCGACCCGAGCGTGATCTTGAGCTCCTCGGCCTGACGACCCCCGATGAGGAGGTTGTAGTGCTTGCGGACGTGCTGCAGGATCGCCTCGTCCATCTCGTCGCCGGCCACCCTGACCGACGTACAGAAGATGACTCCGGCCATCGAGATCACCGCGACCTCGGTGGTCCCGCCACCGATGTCCACGATCAGATTGCCGCCCGGCTCCTGAACCGGCAGCCCGGCCCCGATCGCCGCCGCCACGGGTTCCTCGACCAGGTACACGTCGCGGGCGCCCGCGTGCAGGGCGGAATCGCGGACCGCCCGCCGCTCGACCTGCGTGATGCCCGAGGGGACCCCGATCACGACGCGCGGCTTGAGGACCGTGCGCAGCCACCGCTGGGTCTTCGCGATCAGGTAGCTCAGCATCCGCTCGGTGATCTCGAAGTCCGCGATCACCCCGTCCTTGAGCGGCTGGACGACGCGAATGTGGGGAGGGGTTCGCCCCAGCATCGCCTTGGCCTCGCTGCCGACGGCGAGGACGGAGCGGTCGGTCGCGTCGATCGCGACGATGGAGGGTTCCCGGAGGACGACGCCCTCGCCCCGGACGAACACGAGCGTGTTCGCGGTGCCCAGGTCGATCGCGAGGTCCCTCGAAAGCGCGCGCAAGAACATCACAGTTTCCGCCCACAGGGTAGCGGAGCCGTGCGGACAACCGGAAGAAATTTCTGCGCGCGCCGGGCCCGAACGATCAGGCCGTGGTGGCGCGCACCGCCTCCAGGAACTGGTCACCGGTGAATGGCTTGTAGAGAAGGCACGCCCCGGCGCTGCGGAGTGCCGCGTCCGCGTTGGGCCCGACGGGCTCGGCGGTGATGAAGATGAACCGGCCGGCGACGGCGCTGCCGCGGGCCGCGGCCTGGTTCAGGAGGGCGAGCCAGTCCACGCCGTCGAGATGGAAGTCCGCGACCACGAGGTCGATGCCGTCGCGCAGATGCTGGCGCGCCTCGTCGGCGCGGGCGACCGTGAGAGCCGTGCAGCCGGTGGGCTCGAGATGCTCGAGCAGGATCTTCTGCACCGCCTGGTCGTGCTCCACGATGAGGATCCGCTTGCCGTCGAGTCTTATGGGCTGTCCGACGCTGTCCGAGACTGTCCCGGCGGCGCTGGTGCCGACCGGCAATTCGATCGTGAAGATCGCGCCGCGGCCCGGCCGGCTTTCGGCCGTGATGTGGCCACCGTGCTCGCGGATGATTCCATAGGAAATGCTGAGCCCCAGGCCGGTACCAGCGGAGCCCTTGGTGGTCACGAACGGGTCGAAGATCGTCGGCAGCACCTCGGGCGGGATTCCCGGGCCGGTGTCCTCCACCGAGATCCGGACCCGATCGGAGCCGAGGGAGCGCGAGGTGATCTTGAGCCGGCGCTCCGCCTCCGGCTGCTCGGCCATCGCCTGCTTGGCGTTCGTGACCAGGTTGACGAGCACCTGCTGGAGCTGGTGACCGTCGGCCCACACGGGCGGCAGGCCCGGCTCGCTGTCCCGTTCGATCTTCACGCTCTCGATGCGGAGGTCGGCGGCGGTCAGGGCCAGCACCTTCTCGATCAGCTCGTCGAGCATCACGTGGCGGCGCTCGAGCGGCATCTGGCGGCCGAACGTCAGGAGGCCGCGCACGATGTGGCGAGCCGCGTCGGTCGACTCGCGGATCATCTGGGCGTATTCCTTTAGGTGCTCGGGCGCCTGCTGCTCCAGGATGTCGCTCGCGCCGACCAGCACGGTCAGCGGGTTGTTCAGCTCGTGGGCGACGCCGGCGACGAGCTCGCCGAGCGCGGAGAGCTTCGCGGCCTGGATCATCTGCTGCTGCGCAAGCGTCAGGCGGAGCTTCTGGTCCTCGACGACCTCCTGGAGACGGGTCGTCGCCTGCTGCGCCTCCTCGAAGAGGCGCGCGTTGTCGACCGCGTACGCGGTGTAGGTGGCCAGCGCGTTGAGGAACTGCAGGTCGGTCTGGCTGAAGACGCCGGTCGTGCCGGGGGCGACTTCCTTCTTGGCGAGGTTGACCACGCCGACGATTCGCTCGGCGACGCGGAGCGGCATGCAGATGAAGGAGCCGCCGCCGTAGCGGGGGTCGTTCGCCTGACCGAAGCGCGGGTCTTTCTCGATGTCCTCGACCACCACGGCCTCGCCCATCTCGACGACCTTCCCGGCGATGCCTTCTCCGACCTTCACCTCGACCGGCCCGCGACCGGAATCTTGAAGACCGCGCCCGACCGCGATGCGCAGGGTCTGGCGGTCGCGGTCGAGCAGCATGATCGACCCGATCCCCGCGCTCACGGCGCGCATGGTGCGCTCCAGGACGTGGGAGAGCAGGTCCTCGATGCGCGGGATGCGGGCGGCCATCTCGACCATGTCGTTGAGGGCGCCCAGCTTGAACACGAGGTCCTCGAGGCGCTCGGTCGAGGCCCGCAGCTCGACGAGCATGCGCCCGAACGCCTGGGCGATCTCACCGATCTCGTTCACCTGGCCGAGCCCGGGCACGTCGCCCGTCGCGCCTTTGGCCGCGGTCGCCGCCGCGCGCTGGGCGGTGGTCTGGGGCGCGATCACGGCCTGGCCCAGGGCGCGTCCGAGGTCGGAGACGCGCGCGGTCAGCCGTCGGAAGAGGACGTAGCCGAGCAGCGCGATGGCGAGCGCAAAGAAGATGCCGAGCTGAACTTCCGTCGACTCCAGGAGCCCGAACCGCCACATGAAGTAGAGGAAGATCAGGAGCGGCAGAACAGCGGTCAGCGAAAAGATCGTGCTGGCCGCTTCGCGGAGTTTCACAGGGTGGTCACCGGGGTTTTCACGCGCGTTCTCCTAGTGTGACCGGGGCGG
>QHSM01000063.1 GCA_003221595.1 Candidatus Rokuibacteriota bacterium
CCTGGTCACGGAGAAAATGGCGCTGGATCTCGACGAAGCAGCTCGACCGGCCGAACATCGCCACGAGGCGCGCCAGGGCTCGCCGGGCGCCGTCGACGTCGCCGGCCGCCAGGCGCAGCGCGAGCGGGCCGCGGGCACCCCCGGTGAGACACACGAGCCCCGCGGCGTACGGCTCGAGGTCGTCGAGCGCGATCGCCGCGGCGCCCTTCGGGGCTCCGAGCTTCATCCGCGTGATCAAGCGGCACAGGTTCTGATAACCCTCGCGGTCCTCGACGAGCAGCGGCAGACGCGAGCCGTCGGCCAGCGTGATCTCGCTGCCGACGATCGGCTTCACGCCGGCGTTCGCGGCGGCCCGGGTCAGCCGCGGTGCGCCGTAGACCCCGTCGCGATCGACCAGGGCCACCGCGGGCATCTCGAGTCGCGCCGCTTCGGCGGCGAACGCCTCCGGGTGCTCGGCGCCTTCGAGGAAGGAGAAGGCCGATTGCGCGTGGAGCTCGATGAACACGGTCAGTCGTAGAGGGCGTCGAGGTACCAGTGGCCCGTGAGCCGGTCGCGCGCGACGCGGCAGAGCGCGCCGTCGGACAGCATCACGTCCCACTCCTCGCGCGCCCAGGCCTCGACGTCCCACCAGTCGCCCGACGCGCGCCACGGCCCCGCCCACGCGAGGACACGCCGCGCGTCCACGCGCGTCGGCCGCTCACCCGCGGCCTCGACGTCGATACGCCGCGCCGGCCGCATCCGGCGGAGCGCGAGCCGATGCCCACCGCCGTCGGGGCGAGGAGAACGCCACGGCGGCCGGTGATCGAGCGGCGCGGGCTCGGAGGGCGGCGAGAACGCCAGCATCGTGAAGGCATCGGAGCGATGCGAGTCCACGAGCGCGGGCGAGCCGAGGTTGTCGGCGCCGACGAGAGCGGCCAGACGCGCG
This sequence comes from Candidatus Rokuibacteriota bacterium, assembly GCA_003221595.1. Taxonomy (GTDB): domain Bacteria; phylum Methylomirabilota; class Methylomirabilia; order Rokubacteriales; family CSP1-6; genus AR31. The sequence goes on from QHSM01000063.1 coordinate 926, forward strand.
AGCACGGACACGAGGTCGCGCGGCGCGGGAGCGGGCGGCTGCCAGAGTCCTCCCTGCCCGGCCTGGGCCCGGATCGGATGCGCGCTCACCGCCACGCGCGTCACGGGGGCATCGGGGGGATGCGCTTCGAGATCGAGGACCATCAGGGTGAGCATCGGTTTGACCTCGACCACCGGATAGGCGAGCGACACGTCTCGCGCGTGGTGACCTCCGGAGGCGAGGCCCAGCCGGACCTCGAGCGCGTCGGCGGCGAGCGCCGCCGATGCGAGCCGTCTGCAGAGACGCTCCAGCACGGTCTCGAGCACGCCCGCGAGCACGCCGAGCGAATCGATCTCCCACTCGAGCCCCTGCGCTTCTTCCCAGAATGGAGGCGGAGTCCACGGCCGGAACGGATCGTGATCGAGGCCGAGTGCCAGATCGTGGGCGCGGAGCCCGGCAGGCCCGAGCCGCGTGGCGAGCCCCGCGCGCGGCAGCGCGGCCAGATCGCCGAGGGTCCGCACGCCCCATCGCGCGAGGGTCGCGGCGAGGTCCGGAGAAAGCGCGAGCGTCGCCAGAGGCGCTCCCGCGAGCCCCGCACGCTCGCGCCCCTCGGGAACCACCGTCACGGGACCTGACGCCCTCGCCGCCACCACCCGCGCGGCGGTACGGCTCGCCGCCAGCCCGATGCGGGCCGTGAGCCCAACGGCTCGCGCCTGATGCACGAGGCGTCGCCCGATGGAAGGGGGGTCGCCGATGAGCCGCTCGAGGCCGACGGTATCGACGTAGACGAGCCCCGCGCCTCCGTCCTCGATCCGCGGCGACACGGCCAGCGCCGCTTCCAGCAGGGCGTGACGCGCCGACAGGACGTACTCCTCGATCAACGGTCGCGTCACCAGCATGGGGCAGCGGGCCCGCGCCTCCGCCTCCGTCATGCCCGGCCGCACACCCCGCGCGCGGGCCTCCGCGTTCGCCTCGACGATCATCGCGATCTTCGCCGTCGGGGCTCCTTCACGACCGGAGCTCGGGCGGTCACCGCGGACATTGACGACGCCCAGCGGCTGCGCGCGCAGGGCGGGCTCGCACCGTTCGACGGCGGCCGCGTCGAAATGCTCGACGAGCACGCAGGCGAACCGGCTCACGCGGTCCACCAGAGCGATTCCCCAGGCTCCTCGCGACGGGAACGGAGCACCCGGGTTGTCGTACGCACGCGCGCCAGTCGTGTGGGAACCGGCCCCGGACCGGCCCATTCAACCCCTTCCCGCAGCGTCTCGATCGCCAGCGCCGCGCTCGATCCCGTGAGCCGCCGGCGGCCGACGATCAGCAGAGCCACGTCCGTCCGCCGGACGGCGAATTTCAGGCGGAAGGACAGAGTCGGCGGAAGGCGGGGCACTCGCTCGCCGAGATCGAGCGCGACCAGCGCGAACCCCGGGCAACGAACGAGCATGTCGGCGGCGCGAAGCGCCACGCCTCGATCACTTCCGCATCGAACCCACAGAAGCCGGCGCAGATCGATCCCCGCCTGCGCCGCGGACCGCGGGTCGAACGTTTCCTCGGCATCGACGAGCGCGGCGGTCTCGCCCTGACCCACGACGTGGCTGAGGCAGGCCAGGAGGTAGCTCGTGCGGCCGGAGGAGGGCCTCCCGACGATCTCGGTGATCTCGCCTCGGATCGGAGCCACGCTCTCGCCCATGATGAAAAGCTAATCATGTGACGAGTATCAGGCAAGACAAAGATGTGGGGGAAGCGAGCCGAGGCCCCACTAGATAGTGGGGTTCAGCCTGGACGGACGCGATCAGCTAGAATGCGGGCCGAGGAGGCGTCTATGGAACTTCGCACCGTGAAAGCCGTCGTGACCGGGGGTGCATCCGGGCTTGGACGAGCGACTGCCGAGCGCCTCGTCGCCGCGGGCGCGTCGGTCGCCCTGCTCGACCGTCCCGCCTCGGCGGGTGCCGACGCCGCGAAGGCCATGGGCCAGCGGGCCATCTTCACCCCCGCCGACGTGACGATCGGCGACGAGGTGAGCGCGGCTCTCCAGACCGCCGGGGACAGTCTCGGCGGCGTCAATGTCCTCGTGAACTGCGCCGGCATCGGCCCGGCCATGAAAACGTTCGGGAAAGCGGGCCCGGCCAGGCTCGAAGACTTCACCCGGGTCATCCAGGTGAACCTCATCGGCACCTTCAACTGCATCCGGCTCGCCGCGGCGCTGATGGCCAGGAACACTCCCGGCGCCGAGGGTGAGCGCGGAGTCGTCATCAACACCGCTTCCGTCGCCGCCTTTGACGGCCAGATCGGCCAGGCCGCCTACTCGGCCTCGAAGGGCGGCATCGTCGGCATGACGCTGCCGGTCGCGCGCGACCTCGCCGAGCTGGGGATCCGCGTCATGACCATCGCGCCCGGAATCTTCGACACGCCGCTGCTCTCCACCCTGCCCGATCCGGTCCGCGTGTCGCTCGGCAAGCAGGTGCCCTTTCCCCAGCGGCTCGGCCGTCCCGCGGAATTCGCGGCGCTCGCGCTGCACATCATCGAGAACGCGATGCTGAACGGGGAGACGATCCGGCTCGACGGCGCCATCCGCATGCAACCCCGCTGACGGCCGTCCGTGCCAGACGCCGAACGGCCGCAGCGCGCGAGGCCGGCCGTCAAGGGCACCCGCTCCCGCGTCGCCTTCAGAGGGTGGTCGCGTCTCTCGGGCCGGATCGTGGTGATGGATCACGGCAACGAGCGGCGACTCATGGTCCACGGTGAGATTCTCTCGATCTATCCGCTCAACGGCAACTGGCGACCGCTGCGACGCGAGTACTGGTGGAAGGCGCTCGAGGCCGTCCCGCTGCCGCCACGGCCGGCCGTACTCCTGGTCGGACTCGGCGGCGGCACGCAGGTCCACCTGCTGTACCGGCTCTCGGACCCGCGATCCATCACGGTGATCGAGCGCGATCCGGTCATCGTGCGAATCGCTCGTCAGTGGTTCGGGCTGGATCGGGTCGGGAAGCTGGAGATGGTGTGCGCCGACGCCGAGACCGCCGTCGCCGGGCTCACGCGGACGGGGCGCCGGTTCGACTACGTGATGGAGGACGTCACGTACGGGGAGCCGCCGGAGGTTGCGCTGCCGAAGCTCCTGGCGATGGTGCCGCTGGTCACGCCGCTCGGATCGCTCGTCGTCAATCGCCACCGGCACGGCGATCCGCGGCCGCTCGCCCGCACGCTGCGCCTCTACTTCAACGAGGTCAGGCTGCGCCGGGTGCGGCGCACGGGCGAGAACACGCTGATCTGCTGCTCGCGCCCCCTGTTCAGCTCCTCGGGAGGCGCTTGAAGCGCAGGCGATGGGGGCGCTCGGCCTCGGCGCCGAGCCGCCGGCGGCGGTCGGCCTCGTAGTCGGCGTAGTTCCCCTCGAACCAGACCACCCGGCCTTCGTCCTCGAAGGCCAGCATGTGCGTCGCGATGCGGTCGAGGAACCACCGGTCGTGGCTGATCACAACCGCGCAGCCGGCGAACGCCAGGAGCGCGTCTTCCAGCGCGCGGAGCGTATCGACGTCGAGGTCGTTGGTCGGCTCGTCGAGAAGCAGGAGATTGCCGCCGCTCTTGAGCATCGTCGCCAGGTGCAGGCGGTTGCGCTCGCCTCCCGACAGCTCCGAGACGCGCTTTTGCTGGTCGCTGCCCTTGAAGTTGAACGACGCGACGTAGCTGCGCGACTGCTGGGACCGGCCGCCGAGCGTCAGCGTCTCGGCGCCGCCGGAGATCGCTTCCCAGACGGTGCGCTGGCCGTCGAGGGCGTCGCGACTCTGGTCGACGTAGGCGAGCTTCACCGTCTCGCCGACCCGGAGCGCGCCGGCGTCGGGCTTCTCCTGCCCGACGATCATCCGGAAGAGCGTCGTCTTGCCGGCGCCGTTCGGGCCGATGACGCCGACGATCCCGCCGCGCGGCAGCTTGAACGAGAGCCCCTCGATCAGCGCCCGGTCCCCGTACGCCTTGCGGACGTCGTCCGCCTCGACGACCACGTCGCCGAGCCGCGGCCCGGGCGGGATGGCGATCTCGAGCGCCGCGGCGCGGTTCTCGAACGACTCGCTGAGCAGCGCGTCGTAGGCCTGCAGCCGCGCCTTGCTCTTGGCCTGCCGGGCGCGCGGCGCCATCTGGACCCACTCGAGCTCACGGGCCAGCGTGCGCTGGCGCGAGAGGTCGGCCCTTTCCTCCTGGGCGAGGCGCGCGCCCTTCTGCTCGAGCCAGGAGGAGTAGTTGCCTTCCCACGGGATGCCGTGCCCGCGATCGAGCTCGAGGATCCAGCCCGCGACGTTGTCGAGGAAGTAGCGGTCGTGCGTGATCGCGACGACTGTCCCCGGATATTCCTTCAGATAGCGCTCGAGCCAGGCGACCGATTCGGCGTCGAGGTGGTTGGTCGGCTCGTCGAGCAGCAGCATGTCCGGGCGCGCGAGGAGCAGCCGACAGAGCGCGACGCGCCGGCGCTCCCCGCCCGAGATCTTGGCGACGTCCATGTCGCCCGGCGGCACCCGGAGCGCATCCATCGCGAGCTCGACGGTCCGGTCGAGGTCCCAGGCGTTCCCGGCGTCGATGCTATCTTGTAAACGCGCCTGCTCGTCGAGGAGCTTCTCCATCTCGTCGGCTTCGATCGGCTCGCCGAGCCGCGCGCTCACCTCCTCGAAACGCGTCAGCAGCGCGCGGGTCTCGGCGACTCCCACCTCGACGTTGCCCCGGACGTCCTTCGCCGGGTCGAGCTGCGGCTCCTGCGAGAGGTAGCCGATCTTGAGCCCGGCGGCCGGGAACGCCTCGCCGAGGAAGTCCGTGTCGACGCCGGCCATGATCCGGAGCAGCGACGACTTGCCGGCGCCGTTGGCGCCGAGCACGCCGATCTTGGCGCCGTGGAAGAACGAGAGATAGATGCCGCGGAGGATCTCCCGCTTGGGCGGGACGACCTTGCGCAGGTCCTTCATGACGAACGCGTATTCGCCGGGCATGGCTAGGCGCGGACTCCCTTTGCCACGATCAGGCGTCGGTGCTCGGGCATCATGCAGCGATCCTGGACGACACGAATGCCCGCCCGCGCGAGCTTCTCGGCGGCGGCGTCATTCCGGATGCCGAGCTGAAACCACACCACTTTTGGACGCCACGGCAACGCCAGGATCTCGTCGGCGTGGCCGCCGAGGTATTCGGGACGGCGGAAGATCTCGATGACGTCGGCCTCCTCGGACAGCGCGGCGAGCCTCGCCACCGTCACGGCGTCGTGGAGGCGCTGGCCGGCGAAGCGCGGATTCACCGGCCGGATCCGATATCCGTGCTCGCGGAGGTAGGCCGGAACGTAATGGGCCGCCTCGGATGGGTCGGCCTTCGCGCCGAGCACCGCCACCGTCCTCCCCTCCCGGAGAATCGCCGTGAGACCCGCATCGTCGACGACGAGATTGGCGCGCCAGTCAGCCATGGCCGGATTCACCTTCTCACGGAGCCGCGAGCACGGCAACGATCTCGGCGCCGAGGATCTCGGCGCGCCAGCGGCGTACGCCGTCCAGCGACGCGAGCGTGGCCGGATCGCGCGGGCCGGCGAGGGCGACGGTCGTGATCAGCCGATTGGGCAGGAGCAGGCCGGGCTCGAGCCCGAATCGCGGCGAGGCGTCCTTGCGCCACTGCCGCAGCGCCTCGATCCGTCGCGCGACGATCCCCGGGATGCGCGGCCGGGGATGACGCTCGAGCGTCGGCCAGGCGGTCTCCGGCAGCGCCTGCGCCCGCGCCACCGCGGACAGGACGGCCTCGCCCCAGCGCGCGATCACCTTCGGTGTGCAGCCCGGAATTCCCTCCAGTCCGGACAAATCGGCAGGCGGCGTCTGCGCCAGACGCACCAGGGTCTCCTCGCCGAGGATCTTGAACGGCGGACGGTCCATGGTGCGCGCGAGGCCTTCGCGAAGCTCGTGGAGCTCGCGGAGAATCGCGAGACCGCGCGGCGAAAGATCGCGCGCGCCCTTGAGGCCTGCGAAGGCATTGGGATCCGGGACCCGCTCGACCGCGGGCAGGGCGGCGAGGGCGGCGCATTCCTCCTCGACCCAGGCGAGGCGGCCCACCCGAGCCAGCTCCTCGGTGAGCTTCTGCTTGAGCGCGAAGAGATGCAGCACGTCGGCCGCCGCGTAGCGGCGCTGGGCCTCGGAGAGCGGCCGCCGCGACCAGTCGTCCCGCTGCTTCGAGGGCGGCAGCTCGACCTCCAGGTAGGTCTCGAGCAGCACGTCGAGGCCGAGGGCCTTGGCGCCGAGGAAGCGCGCGGCGATCGAGGTGTCGAAGATCGCCGCGAAGGCGATCCCGCGGCGCTTGAGCTGCACGAGATCGTTGTCGCCCGCGTGGAGCACGGTCAGCACCGAGGGCGCCGCGAACACCGACGCGAGCGGCGAGAGATCGCCGAGCGCCAGCGGATCGACCAGCCAGACGTTGCTGGACGGCAGCGCGAGCTGGATGAGCGAGAGGCGCTCCGGATAGTGGTGCAGGCTATCGCCTTCGGTGTCGAGCGCGATCTCGCCCGGCGCGCGAAGGCGCTGCGAGACCTCGGCGAGCGCGGGCGGGGTCTCGATCCAGCGGGCGTCGGTCGTGGTGATGGGCGGGACCCGGTTCAGGCCTTCGGCTGGAGGACCGCCTGCTCGAGCGTGCGACCCATGAGCTCCATCGTCTCTCCTCACTCCGGATCCAGAGCCCTGGAAGCCCCGTCTCGGCCGAGCATGGGCTCGAGCACCACCCGAAGCCGCTGGGTGGTGGCCGGCGCGCGCACCGACGCGGCGACGCCCAGGGCCTCGGCCCTCAAGAGGGTATCCGGGCCCATCTCGCGGGTCAACGCGATGACCAGCGCGCCCGCCGGCAGCCGGCGGCGGACTCGTTCGACGGCGTCGAGCTCGGCCAGGACGAGCGTCACGTCGCGCTCGGCGAGGCCGGGGCCTGCGTCGACGCGGGCCCCGATCACGTGCGCCCGCGGAAAGAGCTCGCCCAGCATCGCGGCGAGCGCGTCACGCGTCGACGCGTCGTCCTCGAGAATCAGAATCGTCGGCACGGATCCGAGTGTACCCGACCGGGAGGCGTCACCGCCCCGTGATAGGATGCGTGGGCGACTCGCGGAGGACGCGATGGCCAAGGACATTTCGATCGTGCACCATGCCGACCGCCGGACCGACGTGATGATGCCGTACGCGCCCGGGATCGTGGTCCGCCGAGGGCAGCTCGTGTTTCTCTCGGGCGTCACCGCGGCCGCGGTCTATCACAGCCACCCGC
>QHSM01000734.1 GCA_003221595.1 Candidatus Rokuibacteriota bacterium
GCACACCTCGACCTCGCGCTGCCGCCGGACATCTTCAGCCGCTATCTCGGCGTCGGCGCCGCCATGGCGCCGGGTGAGCCGTACCTCGTCGTGCTCCAGCACCCCGTGACGACGGAGTACGGGCGCGGGCTCGATCAGATCAACGAGACGCTCAGGGCGGTGACGGCCCTCGACGTGCAGACCGTGTGGCTCTGGCCCAACGTGGACGCCGGCTCGGACGACGTCTCGAAGGGCCTCCGGATGTGGCGCGAGCGCTACAACCCGAAGAAGCTCCATTACTATCGGAACTTCTCGGTCGAGGACTGGGCGCGGCTCATCTACAACGCGGCGTGCGTCGTCGGCAACTCCAGCTCGGCCCTCCGAGAGGGCGCGTTTCTCGGGGTGCCGGCCGTGAACGTCGGCACGCGCCAGCAGGGCCGGGAGCACGGGCCGAACGTCGTCCACGTCGGCTACGACGCCGACGCCATCGAGGCCGCCGCGCGTCGGCAGATCGCCCACGGACACTACGAGCGCTCGGCGCTCTTCGGCGACGGGTTCGCCGGGAAGCGGATCGCCGACGTCCTGGCCTCCGCCGATATCCGCATCCAGAAGCGGCTGGTGTATGCCTGACGGACCGGCGTTCGCGCTGGTGCCGGCCCGCCTGGGCAGCAAGGGCGTGCCCGGCAAGAACCTGCGCCGGATCGGCGGCGTGAGCCTCACGGCGCTGGCCGTCCGCTGCGCGCGGGCGACCGAGCTCTTCGAGCGCATCGTCGTCTCGACGGACGGCGCGGAGATCGCGGCCGAGAGCAGATCGGCGGGCGCGGAGGTTGTCATGCGTCCGGCGGCGCTCGCGTCCGACGAGGCCGACGTGCTGGACGTGATCGCACATACCCTCGACGTCCTCGCCGCCGAGCGCCGCTTCACGCCGACGGTCGTCGTGCTCCTTGAGCCCAGCTCGCCGCTGCGCACGCCGGACATGGTCCGAGCGGCCGTGGACGCGCTCGGCGACGCCGACGCGGTCTTCACCGTCTCCGAGGTGCCGCGCCGCTTCCACGGGCTCAAGCAGTTCCAGATCGACGAGGACGGCTACGCGCACCGGGTCCTCCGCGACGTGCCCATGCCGGTGCGCCGCCAGGAGCTGGGGACGACCTTCGTACAGAACGGCGCGGTCTACGTCCTCCGCACCTCCATGTTCCGCGCGCACCACTCGGTGTTCGGCCCCAAGCCGCGCGCGCTCGCGGTGACGGCACGCCTGGTGAACATCGACACGCTCGAGGATCTCGCCGAGGCCGAGCGTCTGCTGAGGGACCGTGAGCACGCGGGGTTCTGAGCTCACCTTCGCGAAGTATCGCGAGCGGCAGGCGTACCACTGGCGAGAGGCGTCGCTGCATCCGATCCACGGCTGGCCGTACACGCGCTCCCGCATGGCGTGGGTGGCGCGCCAGTGCGCGACGAGCCGCTCGATCCTCGAAATCGGGTGCGGCGACGGGGCGCTGCTCGCCCGCATGGCGCGGGAGGGCACGACCGTCGTCGGCGTCGACCTGGAGGAGACGGCCGTCGAGCTGGCGACGCGGATGTTCGCGCAGCGGGGCCTGCGGGGCGAGTTCTTCACCGACCTCAAGGCCGTCGAGGGCCGTCGCTTCGACACGGTCGTGCTGGCCGAGGTCATCGAGCATCTCCACGATGCCGAGGCGATGCTCGCGCGGGTCGTCGGCCTGCTCTCGGCCCCGGGACGCCTCGTGCTCACGACGCCGATCCGTCTGCTCGAGCGGTCGCTCGATGTCCATCACGTGCACGAGTTCTGGCCCGACGAGCTGCGCGCCCTGGTTGGCCGGTACTTCGAGAGCGTCGAGACCGTCCGGATGCATCCGGCCTGGCTCATCGATCTCATGTGCCTGGGCATCGGGCGGATCCGTCCGGTCGCCGTTCTCGCCAACCTGGTCCGGCTGTGCACGGGCGTCGAGCTCCTCGATCGGCTCGGCAGCCCGCTCTCCATCTACTGGACGCAGGGGATCGTCGCCGCGAACGCCCGGCGCGAGCGGCGCGCGTGATCGGCCCGATGGTGCGCGTGCTCGGCTCGGACGGCACGGTCGCGGCGACGTCGACCGCCGACGTGGTCTGGGTCTACCGCCGTCGCCGTCGGCAATGGCTCGAGGAGTGGCAGCGCGGCGAGGGCTCGAGCGAGTTCTTCTACGGCCTCCTGTCCCTGCGCGACCGCTATCGAGTCGGCTTCGTCGAGGACGAGGGCCGCACGCCGGCGGCGCGCCCGTGGTATCCGTTCGAGCGGCTGTTCGCGCGCCGCCTCGGCATGGGCTTCGCGCTCGACCTCGCGCTCAAGAATCTGGTCGGCCTCAATCGCGCCCGGATCATCGTCTCGACCGTCGACGCCTGCGGTCTGCCGCTGGCCCTGCTCAAGGCCGCCGGATTGCTTCGCACGCCGCTCATCTACATCAGCCAGGGACTGAGCGTGAGCGCCGGCGCCCAGGCCTCGCTGGCGGCCTGGCTCGGTGTCCCGCCGGGCCGGGTGCGCGTCCTGCCGTTCGGCGCCGACTGCGACTTCTGGCGCAACACGGCGCCGCCCGGGGCGTCCGCCGGGCCGATCGTGAGCGTGGGCTCCGATCCCGGGCGCGACTACCAGACGCTTCTGGCGGCCGTCGGCGACCTGCCGCTCCACGTCGTGACGACGATGGCGCTGCCGGTCGAGGGGCGGACGAACGTCCGGGTCACCACGACCCACACGTCCGTCGAGCTCCGCGACATCTACTCGGGCTCGCGGTTCCTGGTGATCCCGCTCCACGATCGCAGCCAGCCGTCCGGCCAGAGCACGGCACTGCAGGCGATGGCCTGCGGCGCGGCGGCCGTGCTCACGCGAACGCGCGGCTGGTGGGGCGAGACGCACCTGCGCGACGGCGAGAACTGCGTGCTCGTACCGCCGGGACGCGTCGACGCGCTCCGCGACGCGATCCGCGGCCTGTGGGACGACCCGCGGCGCTGCGCGGCGATCGGCGCCCGCGCGCGCCAGACCGTCGTCGAGCACTTCGGCGAGCGCCGCATGGCCGGCGTGCTCGACGGACTGGTGGCGGCTCACCTCTGATGCTGGCGTCGATCAAGCAAGCGCTCCGCCGCTGGGCCCCGCGCCCTCGAGTCGTCGGGCCCGCGGTGCCCCTGGCCTCGGTCGCCATCAACATGCGACCGACCACGTCGTCGTGGGGCGGCGGCAACCAGTGGCTCGCCCAGATCGTTCGCTACCTCGCGGCGCGCGGCTACGCGGTGCGCTTCGACCTCGCGGCGCCCGTTGACGTGATCGTCATCGTCGACCCGCGGGTAGGCGGGCTGATCGGGTTCGGTCCCGACGAGATTCTCGCGTACCGGCAGCGGTTCCCCGCGGCTCACTGCGTGCACCGGATCAACGAGTGCGACGCGCGCAAGGGGACCCACATCGTGGACCGCCTCCTCGCCGAGGCGAACCGCGTCGCCGATTTCACCGTGTTCGTCTCCGAATGGCTCCGCGACTATCACGCGAGCCGCTGGTTCGACGGGGGCCGGCCGCACGTCGTCGTCACCAACGGCGCCGATCCAGCAATCTTTCATCCCCTCGGCGCGGACATGTGGGCGCCGGGCAAGCCGCTCCGGCTCGTCACCCATCACTGGTCCGACAACCGGAACAAGGGCTTCGACGTGTACGAGGAAGTCGATCGCCTGATCGCCGACGGGAAGCTCCCCGACACGGAGCTGTGGGTCATCGGACGCTGGCCCAAGGAGATCAGCTGGCGGGCCGCCCGGACCCACGGCCCGACCGCGGGCGCGGCTCTCGGAGCGCTCCTCAGGCGCTGCCACGTCTACCTGACCGCCTCGCGCTTCGACCCCGGGCCGATGCATCCGATCGAGGGCGCGCAGTGCGGGCTCCCGGTCGTCTACCACGAGGACGGCGGCGGCGCGGTGGAGATCAGCCGCCGTCACGGCATCGCGTTCCGCGACGACGTGCGGAGCGCCATCGACGAGGCGCGCGCGCGGTACGGCGAGCTGCGCGCCCGGGTGCTCGACGATCCGCCCTCGGGCGATCGGATGTGCGTGGAGTACGGCCGGCTCGTCCAGCGCCTGTGCGCGTCGAACGGGACGGGCCCCTCGTGATCCGGCGCGTGCTCCGCGGCGTCCGGCGTCGGCTCCTGGGCGGGCCGCCGCCCGGAGACTATCGCGCGTACCTGTTCGAGGAGCTGGTGGCCTATCTCGACGGGCGGCGGCCGAAGCGGATCCTCGAGATCGGGCCCAAGGACGGCCAGGACACGCAGCGGCTCCTCGAGCTCGATCCCGAGCGGCTGACGCTCCTCGATCTGCCGCGGCTCGAGGCCTCGAATCGCGTGTGGCTGGACCGGATCGGCTCGTCGCGGATCGAGTACGTCTCCGCGAATGTCATGTACAGCGCCGCGGTGAGCCGTCTCGAGCCCTTCGACGTCGTGTGGTGCACGGGCGTCCTCTATCACAACCCGGAGCA
>QHSM01000064.1 GCA_003221595.1 Candidatus Rokuibacteriota bacterium
GACATCCTGGCCGAGGTGGCCGCGCGGCGCACGGGCGCCTTCGTCGTGGGCTTCGCCGCGGAGACCCACGACGTCGCCGCGAACGCGCGCGCGAAGCTCGACGCCAAGGGAATCGACCTGCTGGTGGCGAACGACGTGAGCCGGTCGGGCATCGGCTTCGACGCCGACGACAACGAGGTGCTGCTCCTCGACCGCTGGGGCGGCGCGCGGCCCCTGCCGCGCATGCCGAAGACCGCCGTCGCCGACGCGATCCTCTCCCACGTCCTCGCCCTTCGCGCCGCCGTCCCTCGCAAGACTCCCGCCTAGCGCGCGATGGCAACGGGCGACGCGCGCGCCGAGCTCGCGGACGCGTTGAGCGCGCTCGGCGAGACCCTGCGCCATCATCGCGATCTGGGCGTCACCGAGGTCAGCCTCGCCGGCGACTATCTGCTCGACCCGGCCGAGGCGCTCGCCGCCCAGGAAAAGGCCGTCCAGGGCTGCCGCAAGTGCAAGCTGTGCGAGGGCCGCTCCACGGTCGTGTTCGGCTCCGGGAACCCGCGGGCGGAGTTCGTCGTCATCGGCGAGGGCCCGGGCGCCGACGAGGACGCGCAAGGGCTTCCGTTCGTCGGACGCGCGGGACAGCTCCTCACGAAGATGCTCGAGTCGCGCAAGGTCGAGCTGTCGCGCGACGAGGTCTACGTCTGCAACGCCGTCATGTGCCGGCCCCCCGGCAACCGGAATCCGGAGGCTGACGAGCTCGCCGCCTGCGCACCGTTCCTCGCGGCCAAGCTCGCGGTGCTCCAGCCCAAGGTGGTGCTGGCGCTCGGCAGCGTCGCGACGCAAACGCTGCTCGGCACGCGCGAGCCCATCGGCAAGCTCCGCGGGCGCGTGCACCCCTACGGCTCCGCCGTCCTGATCCCGACCTTCCATCCCGCCTTCCTCCTGCGCAATCCCGGCGAGGAATACAAGCGGATGGCGTGGGAGGATCTCCAGCTCGCTCGACGGGAGTACGACAACCGCCGCACGCGATGACGGCGCCGGCCCGCATCGCGGACGTCGCCTTCGACGCGCCCCTCGCCCATTCATTCTCGTATCGCGTGCCCGACGGCTGGGCGCTCCGCCCCGGCCAGCGCGCGATCGCTCCGCTGCGCGGCGCCTCGCGCGTCGGCATGGTGGTGGCCGTCCGCGACGGCGCCGATCCGCGGCTCAAGCCGCTCGATCGCCTGGTCGACCACGAGCCCATATTCGCCCCGGCGCAGCTCGATCTCGTCCACTGGATCGCGGCGCAGAGCCTCTCGTCGCTCGGCTCGACCTGCGCCGCGCTCCTGCCGCCGCCGCGAGCGGACGCCGACGCGTCGCACGAACGCGCGCGCGCCGACGCGAGCCCGACGCCGGCTCCGCCGCCTCCCGAGCTCCTGGTGGCGAACGGCCGGGAGAAGCGGCTCCTCGAGCGCCTCGAGCGAGCCAAGGGCCCGGCGCTTCTCATCGCGGCCGACGTCGAGACCGCGGCGCGGTGGGCGCAGCGGCTGGCTCGGATCGAGCGCGTCGTGCGGCTCGACTCGGGCGTGGCCGACGAGGAGCGCGCCGCCGCGTGGCATCGGCTCCGTGACGGCTCGGCGCGCCTCGCGACCGGCACCCGCTCGGCGCTGCTCGCGCCGCTCCCGCCGCCGGCCATCCTGGCTCTCGTCGACGAGCACGAAGCCGCGCACAAGCCCCCCGGGCCGCCGCGCATGCATTCGCGCGACGTCGCGCTCGAGCGCGCCGCGCGCGAGCCCGTTACGCTCCTGCTGACCGCGGCGACGCCGAGCGTCGAGGCGTGGTGGCGCGCCACATCGGGGCGCATGACGATGGCGCCGATGGAGCCCGGCCCCTGGCCCGCCGTGAGCGTCGCCGACACGCGTGGCATCCTCCGGCGCGAGCCGCTCACGCCCCCCGTCGCCCGCGCCATCCGCGAGACGCTGGCCGCCCGGCGTCGCGTCTTCCTCGCGGTGAGCCGGCTTACCTCGTCGCTCGCGTGCGACGAGTGCGGCACGGTGGTCCGCTGCGCCCAGTGCGCGATCGCGTTCGCCTACTCGCGCGCCGCCGCCCGCCTCGTCTGCCGGCTCTGCGGCACCGCGCAGCCGCTGCCGGACACCTGCGCGGCGTGCCATGGGCGGCGCCTGTCACCGTTCGGCTGGGGCGCCGAGCGCGTCGAGCACGCCGTCCGCCGCCGCTTCCCCGCCGCGCGCATCGCGCGCTGGGATCCGGACGCCGTGCGCGGCGCCCGCGGCGAGGCGCAGCGGGCGGCGGCCGCCGCCGCCGACGTCGTGATCGGCACGCGCGGAGCGCTGCGCCTCTTCGGTCCCGCGTCGCTCGGGCTCGCGGCGTTCGTCGCGCCCGACCAGCTGCTGCGCGCGCCGGACTTCCGCGCCGCCGAGCGCACGCTCGGCCTCGTGTGGGCGGCCGCCGAGCGCGTCGGCGCGGACGGCGCCCTGATCATCCAGTCGCAGAATCCCGAGCACTACGCGTTCGCGGCGGTCGCGGGTCAGGATCTCGACGAGTTCTACCGGCGCGAGCTGGAGTTTCGCGCCGAGCTCGGCTATCCGCCCTTCAAGCGCCTCGCCATCATCACCACGCGCGCCGCCGAGACGTCCGGGACGCGCCGGCTGGCCGAGACGGTCGGCGCCGCGCTGCGCGGGCGCGCCGGGCTCACCGTCTATCCGCCGGCCGGCGAGGGAAAGGATCGCGCCCTGCGGATCGTCGTGAAGGGTGATGCCGAGCTGCCGCGCCTTCTCGAGGAGGCGCTCGGGGAGTTCAAAACGCCGCGCCCGGCGAGCCGCGGTATCATTGACGTGGAGGTCGATCCGGTCGAATGGCCGTTCTGAAAGTCTTGCGATATGGCGATCCGGCGCTGCGGCGCCGCGCCGCGCCCGTGGGCGAGGTCACGGCGGACATCCGGGCGAGGATCGCGGACATGACCGAGACGATGTACGGCGAAGTCGGTATCGGCCTGGCCGCGCCCCAGGTGGGAATCTCGCTCCGGCTCATCGTCGTCGCCGACGAGGAAGGTCGCGGCGTGCAGGCGCTCCTGAACCCGGCCATCGTCGATCGGGGCGGCGAGGCGACGGGCGAAGAAGGATGCCTCTCGATCCCGGGCGTGTTCGCGCCGGTCACTCGCGCGGCGTGGGTGACGGTCGAGGCGCAGGACGTGAACGGCCGGCCGCTGGCCATCCGCGCCACCGGGCTGCGCGCGCGCGTGCTCCAGCACGAGATCGACCATCTCGACGGCGTCCTGTTCATCGACCGCGTCGACCCGGTGACGCGCGACCGTATCAAGCGGAAGATCAAGAAAGAGGGTCTCCGCGAGGACGCCTCCCGCCACGCCTTCGCGCTTTAAAGTCCTCTTCTACGGCACGCCCGGGTTCGCCCTGCCGACGCTCGAGGCGGTGCTGGGCCGCCACGAGGTCGTCGCCGTCGTCACCCAGCCCGATCGGCCCGCGCACCGCGGGCAGCGCCTGACCCCGCCGCCGGTCAAGACGCGCGCGCTGGCCGCGGGCGTCGAGGTTCTCCAGCCGCCGCGGCTGCGCGATGCGGAGTGGCCCGAGCGTCTGCGCGCGCTCGGCGCCGACGTGGCCGTCGTCGTCGCGTTCGGCCAGATCCTGCCGCGAGCGGTGCTCGACGCGCCCCGCCGCGGCTCCATCAACGTCCACGGCTCGCTGCTGCCGCGCTACCGCGGCGCCGCGCCGATCCAGTGGGCGATCATGCGCGGCGAGACGGTCACGGGCATCACCACGTTCCAGATGGACGAGGGCATGGACACCGGGCCCATGCTGCGCTCGGCGTCCGTGACCCTCGGCGCGGAGGAGACGGCCGGCGAGCTGGCGGCACGACTTTCCGTGCTCGGCGCCGAGGTTCTCGTCGACACCCTCGCCGAGCTCGACACGCTGACGCCCCGCGCGCAGCGCCACGAGGACGCGACGCCCGCGCCGCGATTGAAGCGCGCGGACGGCCATCTCGACTGGAATCGCCCGGCGCAGGAGCTGGTCAACCGGATTCGCGGCTGCAACCCCTGGCCGGGCGCCCTCACGCGCGGCCCCGCCGGCACGCTCACGATCTGGCGCGCGACCGTCGCCGGCACCGGACCGACTCGGACGCCCGGCACGCTCGCGCGGCCCGCCGACGGCGACGCGCCGGTTATCGCGGCCGCCGACGGCTGGCTCCGCCCGATCGAGGTCCAGCCGGAAAACCGCCGCGCGATGTCCTGGGCGGACTATCTGCGGGGAGCCCGTCTCTCGCCGGGCGACACGTTCTCGGCGCCGGACTCTTCGGGAGCGCCGCGATGACGCCGCCGCGAGGGAAGGCCGGAGCTCCGCGGCGGCTCGCGGCGCAGGCGCGCGAGGTCGCCGTGCGCGTGCTCGAGCGCGTCGAGGTGGACGCGAGCTTCGCCGACATCGCGCTCGAGCACGCGCTCGCGGCGCGACGGCTGGCTCCCCGCGACGCCGCGCTGGCCATGGAGCTCGTGTACGGTACGCTCCGCTGGCAGCGCTATCTCGACTGGATCCTGGCGCCCCATTCCCGCCGGCGCCTCGAGACGCTCGACGCGCGCGTGCGCGTGATCCTGCGCGTGACCGCGTATCAGATCGCCCTGCTCGACCGCGTCCCGTCGTTCGCCGCCGTGAACGACGCGGTGACGCTGGCGCCGCCGACGCCCGCGGTGAAGCCCTTCGTGAACGCCGTGCTTCGCTCGTTTGCCCGCCGCGCGCCGCGCGAGCGCGAGCCGGCGGCGCCGCGGGATCCCGTCGATGCGCTGGCGACGCGCTGCTCGTTTCCCACCTGGCTCGCCGCGCGGTGGGTGGCACGCTTCGGCCGCGAGGAGGCCGAGGCGCTCATGCGCGCCTCGAACGAGCGCCCGCCGCTGACCCTTCGGGCGAATGCGCTCCGAACCGATCGCGACGCGCTCGCCGGGCGCCTGGCGGCCGAAGAGGGCCTCGTCGGGCGGCCCACGCGCCACGCGCCCGAGGGGCTCGTGGTGGGGCCGGGCGGCGCGCCGGCGTCCTGGCGCGCCTTCGGTGACGGCAGCTTCGCCGTCCAGGATGAGGCCTCGATGCTGGTCGCGCGGCTGCTCGCGCCGGAGCCCGGGACCACGATCGCCGACGTCTGCGCCGCGCCCGGCACCAAGACGACACACATCGCCGAGCTCATGGCCGACCGCGGCCGCATCCTCGCTTTCGACCGGGAGCCCGAGCGGCTGGCGCGGGTCCGGGAAGCCGCCGCGCGGCTCGGCATCACGATCATCGACGCGCGTGACGGAGCCGTGGACGCGCTCGCGTCCGGCTTCCGCGACGCGTGCGACGCGGTCCTCGTCGACGCGCCCTGCTCGAATCTCGGCGTGCTCCGGCGCAACCCCGAGGTGAAGTGGCGGCGGCAGCCGTCCGACCTCGGCCTGGCGAGCCGGCAACAGTCCGAGATCCTCGCCGCCGCGGCGACGATGGTGAAGCCCGGGGGCCGGCTCGTCTACGCGACGTGCTCGCTCGAGCCCGAGGAGAACGAGACGGTCGTGAGCGCGTTCCTCCAGGCACGGCCGGAGTTCGCGATCGCTGCGCCCGACAAGTTTCCGCTGCCCCTCGAGGCCGACGGCTGGCTCCGGTGCCGGCCGGATCGACACGGCACCGACGGCTTCGCGGCGGTCCGCTTCCACCGCTCGTAGCTTTCGGGGTATAACAACCCCGTGATCAAGATCGCGCCCTCGATCCTCTCGGCCGACTTCGCCGCGCTCGGCGCCGACATCGCGCGCGTCGAGGCGGCCGGCGCCGATCAGCTCCACGTCGACGTCATGGACGGACGGTTCGTGCCGAACATCACGATCGGGCCCCCCGTGGTGGCGGCGATCCGCAAGCGCACGCGCCTGGCCCTCGACGTCCACCTGATGATCGTCGAGCCGGAGCGCTACATCCCCGAGTTCGTGGCGGCCGGGGCCGACATGGTCACGGTCCACCTCGAGGCCTGTCCGCATCTGGCGCGCACGCTCGCGCAGGTCCGCGAGCTCGGCGCGAAGGCGGGCGTGGCGCTGAATCCCTCGACGCCGGCGTCGGCCCTCGAGTACGTGCTCGACGAGCTCGATCTGGTGCTGGTGATGTCGGTGAACCCGGGCTTCGGCGGCCAGTCCTTCATTCCGTCGTCGCACCGGAAGATCCGGGAGATCAAAACGCTCCTGGGCTCCCGGCCCGTGGACGTCTCGGTCGACGGCGGCGTGAAGGCCGACGTCGCGAGGTCGCTGGCCGAAGACGGGGCCACTGTGCTCGTCGCCGGCTCGGCGATCTTCGGGGCCGCCGACCCGGGCGCGGCGCTCAGGGCGCTTCGCGCCGCCGCGACGGCGCCGTAGCGCGATGGACGTCGTCGACGCCCACGCGCTCCGCGGAGTCGGACGCAGCACTATACAGGTTGCCTTAGTTCCGGTTCCCGGCTATAGTGCGTCATCGTGAGGCTCGTTCAAATCGCCCTCGTGCTCGGGCTCCTCGCCGGGGTGGTCAACCTGGCCGCGGCTCAACCCACGCCGCAGACGGGGCAGTTCGGTCCCTCGCCCTCGCTCGGACAGCAGGGTATTACGAACCCGTCGAGCGCGGTGTACGTCATTCGACCCAACCCCGCCGGGCCGTTCGTGGTCGTGCCCCCGGGCACGCCCTTCTCGCGGGAGACCAATCCATTCAGTGACGAGCCCAACAGAATGAACAACGCGCACCCGATGATGCCGGCGGCCGGGCTGGGGTACGCCGTTCGTCAGTACTGGGTGCCCCCGATGCCTGTAGCCATGCAGGTCTACGTGCCGGCCCCGACCGGAATACCCGCGACCTACCAGACGCAAGTCGCGCAGGTTCCGGGCTTCTTCGTCACGGAAACCACGACGGGCTATGTCTACCCGGAGCGGTGGGTGATCGACCAGCTCAACGTGGGTGTCTATCAGTGGCGGAAGCTGCCCGTGCAGTTCGTCCCCCGGTAGAGCCCCCAGAAGATCCGCCCGGGGTTGATATTCCAGGCATCCTTCCGTAAAGTCAGGACTTTGCATGCTTGACTCCCTGGGTAGCCGGCTTCAGGCGATCTTCGACAAGCTCGGCGGGCGCGGCCGCCTGTCCGAGGAGAACATCCAGGAGGCGCTCCGCGAGGTCCGCGTCGCCCTCCTGGAGGCGGACGTCAACTTCAAGGTCGTCCGCGCCTTCGTCGACCGCGTCAAGGAGAAGGCCGTCGGCCAGGACGTCCTCGCCTCGCTGACCCCCGCGCAGCAGGTCGTGAAGGTCGTGCACGGCGAGCTGGTGGAGCTGCTCGGCGGCAGCGGACATCGGCTGGCGATGGCGTCCCACCCGCCCACGATCATCATGCTCATGGGGCTCCAGGGCTCGGGCAAGACCACGACGGCCGCGAAGCTGGCGCGCCTCTACACGAAGCAGGGTCAGCACCCGCTCCTGGCGGCGGCGGACACCCAGCGGCCGGCGGCGATGGAGCAGCTGCGCACGCTCGGCGCCCAGCTCGACGTGCCGGTGACCGGAGAGCCGGGACAGACGCCGCTCGAGATCTGTCGCGCGGCGCGCGAGGAGGCGGCTTCGCGCGGGCTCACCCCGCTGATCCTCGACACCGCCGGCCGGCTCCACATCGACGAGGCCTTGCTGGGAGAGCTCAAGGCGATCCGCCGCGAGGTCTCGCCGCACCACGTGCTGCTGGTGGTGGACGCGATGACCGGGCAGGACGCGGTCACTGTCGCGGACCGCTTCAATCAGGCGGTCGGCATCGACGCGGTCATCCTGACCAAGCTCGACGGCGACTCGCGCGGCGGCGCGGCGCTCTCGGTGCGACACGTCACCGGCCGGCCGATCGCCTTCGTCGGGGTGGGCGAGAAGACCGACGCCCTCGAGCCGTTCCATCCCGACCGGCTCGCCTCGCGCATCCTCGGCATGGGCGACGTCCTCTCCCTCGTCGAGAAGGCGCAGGAGGCGGTCGACCAGACGAAGGCCGAGGAGCTGGCGCGCCGGCTCCGCGAGGACACGTTCTCGCTGGAGGATTTCCGCGAGCAGCTCAAGCAGCTCCGCAAGATGGGTCCGCTCGATCAGGTCCTCGGCATGCTCCCCTTCGGCAAGATGCTCAAGGGCGCGCCCAAGGACATCGACGGCGAATCGGCCGACCTCGGGCGCTTCGACGCGATCATCGGCTCGATGACGCCGGGCGAGCGGCACAATCCCGAGGTCATCAACGGCAGCCGCCGCCAGCGCATCGCGCGCGGCAGCGGCACGAGCGTGCAGGACGTGAACCGGCTGCTCAAGCAGTTCGCGCAGCTCCGGAAGGTCATGAGGCAGTTCAAGGGCATGGAGGGGAAGCTTCCCCGCATGAAGAATTTCCCCGGACTGGGAATGCCGAGGGGGTGAGAACGTGGCAGTGACGATTCGGTTGAGACGGATGGGGACGACGAAGCGACCGGCCTATCGCGTGGTCGTGGCGGATTCGCGCTCACCGCGCGACGGCCGCTTCCTCGAGGTGCTCGGGCACTACAGCCCACTGACCGAGCCGCCGACGGTGGCGATCGATCGGGCGAAGGTCGAAGCGTGGATCAAGAAGGGCGCCCAGCCGTCGAACACGGTTCGGAAGCTGATCGCGAACGTGCCGGTGCCGGCGCCGAAGTAGGAGACAACGGGCGACCCGGCCCGCGAGTGGCCGGACACCGCCTCGACGTAGAGATGAGCTCCCGGCTCGTGGTCATCGGTGAGATCGCGCGGCCGCACGGCCTGCGCGGCGAGATGCGC
>QHSM01000065.1 GCA_003221595.1 Candidatus Rokuibacteriota bacterium
CTCGATCCCGTCGAGGTGCGCCGCAAGAACCTGGTCCGGCCCGATCAGTTCCCGTATCGCACGCCCTCCGGCGGGCTCTACGACAGCGGCGATTACCCAGCCGCCTTCGACAAGGCGCTCGAGCTGGCCCGCTACGACGAATTGCGGCGTGAGCAGGCGAAGGCGCGCGCCGCCGGGCGTTACGTCGGGATCGGCCTCGCGCTCGCGGTCGACCCGTCGGTGTCGAACATGGGCTACGTGGCCACCGCGCTCGACCCGCAGTTCCGCGCCAAGCCGGAATACCTGCCGAAGTCCGGCGCGATGGACGCGGCGACGATCAAGATCGACCCGCTCGGCCGGGTCATCGCGATCCTCGGCACCACGCCGCAGGGCCAGGGTCACCAGACGGTCGTCTCGCAGATCGTCGCCGACGAGCTCGGGCTGGCGCCCGCCGACGTGACCGTGGTCGACGAGATGGACACGTTCACCCGCGTGTGGTCGATCTCCTCCGGCACGTACTCGAGCCGGTTCGGGTCGGTGGGGACCAGCGCGGTGGCCCTGGCCGCGCGGAAGCTCAAGGCCAAGCTCGTGGACTACGCGGCTCACCTCATGGAGCTGCCGGCGGCCTCGCTCGAGTTCCGGGACGGCGCCGTGCGCCCGCGGACCGGCAAGGGCCCGTCGTATTCGATCAAGGACCTGGCCGGTCGCGCCCACTGGAACACGGAGTCGCTGCCCGACGGGATGGAGCCGGCGCTCCAGGCGACCGCGGTGTTCGGCTTCACGGTGGCGAAGGCCGTCGATGCGGAAGACCGGGTGAACTCGTCCAACACGTACGGCTTCATCGCCGAGGTCATGGCGGTCGAGGTCGATCCCGAGACGGCGGCGATCGAGATTCTCCGCTACGTGACGGTCCACGACGCCGGCACCATCATCAACCCGATGATCGCCGAGGGTCAGATTTACGGCGGCGCGCTGCACGGGCTCGGCGGCGCCCTCTACGAGGAGCTCGCGTACGACGAGAACGGTCAGCTGCTGACCGGCACGTTCATGGACTACCTGGTGCCGACCGCCAGCGAGGCGCCGCAGATCGACATCGCGCACATCGTGTCGCCGTCGCCGCTCACGCCGCTCGGCTCGAAGGGCCTCGGCGAGTCGTCGTCGATGACAGTGCCCGCGGTCATCGCGAACGCGGTCAGCGACGCCCTCGCGCCGCTCGGCATCCGGATCAACGAGCTGCCGATGACCCCCTCGAGACTCTGGCACGCCATCGATCGCGCGCGACAAAGCCAAGCCGGGAGCCACGATCCAACAACAGTGAATCGGGCAACGGTGGATCGGGCGGATCGGAGCCACGCCGCATCTGAGGCAGGCCACCCTCGGTCAAAGCCGACCTCGAGGACACCGCTAGAATGACCCCGCTACCATGAAACCCCCGAAGTTCGAGTATCACGCCCCGACAAGCCTCGATGAGGCGCTGGACGCGCTCGGCCGCTACGGCGGCGACGCCAAGGTGCTGGCGGGCGGCCAGAGCCTGATGCCGCTGCTGAACTTCCGCCTGGCGCGGCCGGCGGCGCTCGTGGACCTCAATCGGGTTGCGTCGCTCGCCTACATCCGGGAGCAGGACGGCCAGGTCCGCCTCGGCGCCATGACGCGCCAGCGAACGATCGAGTTCTCACCCCTCGTCGCGCAGCGGCTGCCGCTCTTGAAGGAAGCCACCCGGTGGGTCGGGCACCTGCCGATCCGCACGCGCGGCACCATCGGCGGCTCCATCGCCCACGCCGATCCGTCGGCCGAATACCCGGCGGTGCTCGCGGCGCTCGAGGGCGAGGTGGTCGCCCGCGGCGCCAGGGGCGAGCGGGTCATCCGCGCCGCAGACCTCTTTCAGACCTACCTCACGACGAGCCTCGCTCCTGACGAGATCCTCACCGAGGTGCGGCTGCCCGCGATGCCGGCCGGCGCCGGCTACGCGCTCGAGGAGTTCTCGCGCCGGCACGGCGACTTCGCCATCGTCGGGATCGCCGCGGTCGTCGTGCGGGCGGGCCAGCGCTGCACGATGGCGCGCCTCGCCACCGCGGGCGCCGGCCCGGTGCCGGTGCGGCTGCGCGCCGCCGAGGAAATTCTAGAGACCGAGGGGCTCGGCGAGGCGGCGATCGACGCGGCGGCGCGGCGGGCCACCGAGCTGGTCGATCCGGACGCGGACATTCACGCCTCGGCCGACTATCGCCGCCACCTCGCTGGAGTGCTCACGAAGCGCGCCCTCACGAGGGCGATCGGAGTCGCCCGTGGCTGACATGATGACTGTTCGCTTGAAGGTGAACGGCGTCGAGCACGAGGGCCGGTGCGAGCCGCGCAAGCTGCTCGTGGACTTCATCCGGGAGGACCTCGGCCTCACCGGGACGCACGTCGGGTGCGAGCACGGGATCTGCGGCGCGTGCACGATCCTGTTCAACGGCGAGGCGGCGCGCTCGTGCATCATGCTCGCCGTCCAGGCCGAGGGCGCCGAGCTCGCGACCGTCGAGGGCCTGATGCGCGACGGCAAGCTCCATCCGCTCCAGGAGGCGTTCCGCGAGCACCACGGCCTGCAGTGCGGCTTCTGCACGCCGGGGATGCTGATGACCGCCCTGGATTTCCTGCGTACGAACCCGACGCCCAGCGAGCGCGAGATCCGCGAGGGCATCTCCGCCGTCCTCTGTCGCTGCACCGGCTATCAGGGGATCGTGAACGCGGTGCGCGCCGCCGCTCCCGTGCTCGCCGCCGGGCGCTAGGTTCGGAGAGCGCGCGTGGGAGTCGGCCTGCCGCGGCTCGTGGGCGCCCGGGTGGCGCGGCGCGAGGATCCTCGTCTCCTGACCGGGCAGGGGAGCTACGTCGACGACCACCGCCCGGCCCGGATGCTGTACGCGGCCTTTCTCCGCTCGCCCCACGCCCACGCGCGCATCAGGCGAATCGACGCATCGGCGGCGCTGGCGCTTCCCGGAGTCGCGGCGGTGCTGACCGGCGACGACATCGCGCGCTCGGCGAAGCCGGTCCGCGCCGCGTCCAAGACGCCCAACGTCAAGACCACGAGCTATCCGCCACTCGCTCTCGGCAAGGTGCGCCACGTCGGCGAGGCGGTGGCGATGGTCGCCGCCGAGAGCCGGTACGTGGCCGAGGACGCCGTCGAGCGCATCGTCGTCGAGTACGAGCCGCTGCCGGTCGTCCGTGACGTGGAGTCGGCGCTCGACCCCGCGAGCCCGGTGCTCCACGACGAGGCGGAGACGAACCTCCTGGTCAGCCGCGAGTTCGCCCGCGGCGACGTCGACGCGGCGGTGGCCGGCGCCGCGCTCGTCGTGCGCGAGCGCTTCCGCTTCCATCGTCACACGCCGGTGTGCATGGAAAACCGGGGCTGCCTCGCCGAATACGCGACGGGGAGCGGCGCGCTCACGCTGCGCTCGTCCGCCCAGTGCCCCGGCCTCGTCCGGGACATCCTGACCGACTTGCTCGACATGCCCGAGCACCTGATCCGGGTGATCGCGACCGACGTGGGCGGCGGCTTCGGCGCCAAGGCCTCGCTCTATCCCGAGGAGATCGCCACCTGCGTCATGGCCCGGCGGCTCGGGCGTCCAGTGAAGTGGATCGGCGACCGCCGCGAGGATCTGCTCGCGACCACGCACGCGTGGGACGAGATCGTCGACGCCGAGCTCGGCCTGAACCAGGACGGCACCATCGTCGGGCTCCGGGCCGAGGTCATCGCGGACGTCGGCGGCTACTCGATTTATCCGTGGACGGCCGCCATCGAGCCCGTGCAGACCATCAGCTTTCTGCCGGGCCCGTATCGGGTGCCGACCTACCGCGGACGCGCCCGAGGCGTCGCGACGTGCAAGGCGCCGCTCGGCCCGTATCGCGGCGTGGGAAGGCCACCGGCGGTCTTCGTCATCGAGGGCCTCATGGATCGGGCGGCGCGTCGGCTCGGGCTCGATCCCGCGGAGATCCGGCTCCGCAACTTCATCCGCGACGAGGATTTTCCCTACAAGTCGCCGTCGGGCATCGTGTGGGACCGCTCGAGCTTCACCGAATCGCTCCAGAAGGCGCGCGAGGCGCTCGACTACAAGGCCGCGCGCGACGAGCAGGCGCGGGCGCGCGCCGCCGGGCGCTGGGTCGGTATCGGGATCGCGTCGTACGTGGAGCTGACGGGGATCGGCTCCGCCATTCCGGTCTCGCCCGGGATGCCGGTGTCCACGGGCACCGAGGCGGCGACGATCCGCTTCGACCCCGCGGGGAAGGTCACGGCCGTGTTCGGCGTCGCCTCCCACGGCCAGGGGCTCGAGACGACGCTGGCCCAGATCGTGGGCGACGAGGTCGGCGTGCCGATCGAGGACGTGCGCGTCGTCCACGGCGACACCGACGCCTCGCCGTACGGGACCGGCACCTACGCGAGCCGGAGCCTCGTGCTGGCGGGGGGCGCCGCCATCCTGGCCGGGCGCTCCGTGCGCGAGAAGATGCTCGTGATCGCTGGCCACCTCCTGGAGGCCGACCCCGCCGACGTCACGCTGGCCCCTGGCCGCTACGCGGTGCGGGGAATGCCCGACCGCAGCGTGACGGTGCGCCAGATCGCCCGCGCCGCCTATTCGGGGGCCAAGCATCTCCCGAAGGGGCTCGAGCCCGGCCTCGAGGCCACGCGCTTCTACGACCCGTACTACGGCACCGCGTCGAACGCGACGCACGCGGCGATGGTCGAGGTGGACCGCGCGACGCTCGAGGTGAAGATCCTGCGCTACGTCGTGGTGGAAGACTGCGGGCGCATGGTCAATCCGCTCATCGTGGACGGCCAGGTCCACGGCGGCGTCGCGCAGGGGATCGGCGCGGCGCTCCTCGAGGAGATCGTCTACGACGATCAGGGGCAGCTGCTCAGCGGCACCCTGATGGACTACGTGGTGCCTTCCGCGTGCGAGATTCCGATGATGGAGGTGCACCACGTGGAGACGCCGTCGCCGGTCACGCTCGGCGGATTCCGGGGCATGGGCGAGGGCGGGACGATCGGCGCGCCCGCGGCCATCGCGAACGCGGTGGCGGATGCCCTCGCGCCGCTGAGCATCGAGGTCGCCGAGCTGCCGGTGACTCCCGAGCGGCTCTTCCGGCTGACCCGAAAGGCGGGCGCGTGAATCTCGGGCTCGGCGGGAAGGTCGCCCTGGTGACCGGCGGGGCGCGCGACGTCGGGCGCGAGATCTCCCTGACGCTGGCCCGCGAGGGCGCCGCCGTCGCCGTCAACTACCTGCACTCGAAGGCGGACGCCGATTCGCTCGTGGGGGAAATCACGCGGCTCGGCGGCCGCGCGGTGGCGTACCAGGGTGACGTCGCCGACTACGCGGCGGTGGGCCGGATGATCGACCGCATCGTCGCCGATCTCGGCCGCCTCGACGTCGTCGTCAACAACGCGGGCTACGTCGAGGCCAAGCTCTTCCTCGAGACGACGCCGGAGGAGTGGCGCCGCCAGGTGGACGTCGACCTCTACGGCGTCTTCAACATCTGCCACGCCGCTGCGCCGAAGCTCGCGGCGCAGAAAGGCGGGCGCATCATCAGCATCGTCGGCGACTCGGCGCGCGTGGGCCAGGCGCGGCTCGGCGTGTCCGCGGGCGCGCGCGGCGCCGTCCTCTCCATCACGCGCACGCTGGCCAAGGGGCTGGGGCGCTTCAACATCACCGTGAACGCGCTGGCGCTCGGCTGGATCGAGACCTCGCACGGCGACCAGGAGTGGCTCGCCAAGAATCGCGAGCGCATCCTCGCGTTCTATCCGATCCGGCGCCTGGGCAAGCCGGACGACGTCGCGCCGCTCGTCGCGTTCCTGGCCTCCGATCTCGCCGGCTGGGTCACCGGCCAGACGATCAGCGTGAGCGGCGGCTTCGCCACGGTTTGATGCCGGTCGTCGAGCTCGCCTAGGCGGCGCTGGAAGGTCCGAAGCCGACCGTCGCCTGGTTTCCGATGACGAGCGGGCGGAAGCGAACCGGCAGGCCGACGCCGACCTTGTCGAGCGGGATGTCGACGAGCCGGCCGAGGATCGACACGCCTTCGCGCAGCTTCACGACCGCGAGGGCGTAGGGGGCATCGCCCGCGTGGGCCCTCGGCGCGACCCGGATGATCGTGAAGCTCGCGATCGTACCCTCGCCGCGCAGGTCGAGCGGCTGCCACGCCTGGGTATGGCAGGCCGGGCACAGCTGCCGGGGCGGGATGGCGAGCTCTCCGCACGAGCCGCACTTGAGGGCCGTCAGCTGGCCGGCGCGCACGCGCTCGAAGAAGGCGCGCGCGGTGATGGGCGACTCAGTCACGGCCGAAGAGACTCACCAGGACCGTCGCGGTGTTGCCCCCGAGCGTGTGGGTGAGCCCGGTCTTGGCGCCGTCGACCTGGCGGGGCCCGGCCTCGCCGCGGATCTGCGTGACGATCTCGGCGATCTGCGCGGCGCCCGTCGCGCCGATGGGATGCCCCTTCGCCTTCAGGCCGCCGGAGGGGTTGACCGGAATCTCGCCGCCGAGGCTCGTCCGGCCCGCCTCGGCCGCCCGGCCGCCCGCCCCCGGCTCGAAGAGGCCGAGCCCCTCGGTGGCCACGATCTCGGCGATCGTGAAGCAGTCGTGCAGCTCGACGACGTCCACGTCGCGGGGGCCGAGGCCCGACTGCCGATACGCCGCCGCCGCCGCGCGCTCGGTCGCCGGCACGCGCGAGAGGTCGCGCTTGTCGCCGAGGAGCATCCAGTCCGAGGCCGCCGCGGAGCCGAGCACCCACACCGGCTTGCGATGACGCCGCGCCACCTCCTCGGAGGCGAGCACGAGGGCGGCGCCGCCGTCGCTGAACGGACAGCAGTCGAAGAGCTTGAGCGGATCGGCGACGTAGGCGGACCGGAGCACCTGATCGATCGTGATCTGCTTCTGGAACTGCGCCTTCGGATTGAGCGCGCCGTGCCGATGGTTCTTCACGGCGACCGCCGCCATCTGTGCCTCCGTCGTACCGTACTTCTCCATGTGCGCCCGCGCGATCAGCGCGAACACGCCGGGGAAGGTCAGGCCCAGGGGCTGCTCCCAGACGGCGTCGGAGGCGTAGGCGAAGTACTCGGTGGACTCCGCCGTCGAGACGTTGAGCACGCGCTCGGCGCCGCCGACGAGGACCACGTCGGACACGCCCGCGGCGATCTCCATCACCGCGTGGCGGAACGCGGCGTGCGAGCTGGCGCACGCGGTCTCGAAGCGGGTCGTGGGCACCGACGGGATGCCCAGCACCGACGCCGCCTGCGGGCCGGTGTGGAGCTGGTGCTCGGTCTCACCACCGACGACGTTGCCGTAGTAGAGCGCCTGGATGGCGGTCGCCGGAATAGCGGCGTCGGTCAGCGCGTCCTGGGCCGCCTCGGCGAAGAGCTCGGCCGACGTGCGGTCGTGCAGCCCGAACTTCGTCACTCCGACTCCGATCACGGCGACGCGGCGCATGAGTGTCCTCCCCGTCGCATGCTAGCATTAAAATTCATGGGGCTGGGAGGGCTCGTGCTCTTCGGCTGCGGTTGGATCGCGCGCCGTCACGCCGTCGCGGCCCGGCGGCTCGGCGTCCCGCTGCTCGTCGCCAGCCGCGACCTCGCGCGGGCGCGCGCGTTCGCGCGCGAGTTCGGCGCGGCCGACGCGTTCGGCGCGTACGATGACGCCGCGCGCGATCCGCGCGCCGAGGCCGCGGTGATCTGCACCCCGCACGACCGGCACTGCGCGGACACCCTCCTGGCGCTCGGCGCGGGCCTGCACGTCCTCGTCGAGAAGCCGATCGCGCCGACGGTCGAGGAGGCCGATCGGATGATCGCGGGGGCGCGGGACGCGGGGCGCGTGCTGATGGTCGCCGAGAACTTTCACTTCATGCCCGCGTTCCGCCACGTCCACGGCCTCTTGACATCGGGCGCCCTCGGCGCCCTGCGCTCGCTTCACCTCGTCGCCCGCGGGTACCGCCAGCACTCGGGCTGGCGCCTGGCGGCGGGCGCCGCGGGCGGCGGCGTCCTGATCGACGGCGGCATCCACTACGTGCACAACCTGAGCTGGTGGGGCGGTGAGGTGCGGCGCGTCTTCGCGCTCCGCCCGCCCCAGACGGTCGAGCTGGGCGGCGAGGACGCGGTGGACATTCTGGCCGAGCTCGCGGGCGGGATCGTCGGCTTCGTGTCCAATTCTCTTGGCGCTCGCGGTGCTCCGCGGGTTCAATGGTCCTCAGTGACGGGCGTCGACGGCACGATCTTCGCCGACAATCGCGGGCGCTTCATCCTGTCGCGGGGGCGCGGCCGCATGCGCCTTCGGCTGTTCCGTCGTGATTCGCGGGGTCACGAGGCGATGCTCCGGGCGTTCGCCGACGCGGTCGGCTCCGGCCGGCCGCCCGAGACCGACGGCCGGTCGGGTCGGCGCGATCTGGCGGTGGTGCTGGCGGCGTACCGTTCGGTGGCCGAGCGGCGGCCGGTGGATCTGGCGTGCTGAGCGAAGAAGCACTGATACTTGGTGTGCTCGCCGGAGCCTGCATGCTGCTCATTCTGGGCGTGCTCGAGCAGGTCTGGCCCTCGAGGCCTCGCCATCCGGTTCGGCGTCCCCAGGCTCCTTCGCCAACACCACCAGCATCACGCCCGGCCGAACCACTCGTGTCCCCGCGCTTGACCTTGAGCCTCCCGCCGTCGAGGCCGCCCGCCCAGACCGTGTTTCGCCGACCGGCCGGCTACGTCGAGCCACCGGTGCGCGTCCAGCCTGTCGCGCCGGCGGAGCCCGTGGTGCCTGCGGAATCCGTCGTGCCGGAGCCGCCAGCGAGACCCGTGATCTCACCGCCCGCACCCGTGCCGTTCTCTCCACCCGCACCCGTGAGTCCGCCGCCCTCGCCCGTCACTCCGCCGCCTCCCACGAACGTCGTTCTGCTTCCCGAGCGGCGCGAGCCCGTGCCGCTACCCGAGCGCCGCGAGATCCGCCCGATCGAGCGCCCCGAGCCGGTGCGGGTGGCCGAGCCCCCGGAGCCCGCTCCGGCGGCGGAGCCCGCCGTGCCGAAGCAGCTGGATGCGCCGCCGTTGCCCCCCCGCCGACGCCGGAGCAAGATCTCGCCCCACGCGCGGCCGCACCGCATGCTGCGAGCGCCAGAGACTCCGCCCGACGCGGGCGCGGAGCCGCCGGCGGCCGACGTCGCCAGGCTCGGCGGGGGGCCGCCCACGCTGGCGCAGCCTCTTCGGCGATGGGACGCGGCTCCACCCGCCCCGGCGGCGGAGCCGAAACCGAAGCGGGACTCGCCCCTCGTGGAGACGTGCTTCGCTCTCTATCAGGAGAAGCGCTTCAGCGAGGTCGTGTCGGAGGGCGAGGAAATGCTGGCAAAGCTGCCGGTGCAGTGGCCGGCCGGCACGTCGCACGACATCGCGGCGCTTCAGTCGGTGATCGGACTGGCCAAGCAGGCCCTCGGCGACGATGACGGCGCGCGCCTGGCGCTCGAGGCGGCGATCGACGCCTCGCCCGAGACCGAGCGGCCGACCTATCGCCGCCACCTCGCGGCGCTCTCCCTCGACGCCGCGCAAGCCCGGCTCGCACGCGCGGCAGGTCACGACACGGGCGACCGGGTCGCAACGATCCGATCGGCCATCGCGTGGAGCGAGCGCGGGCTTGCCGCGGTGGCCTCCGACGCGGGGCTCGCCGGCGCGCGCGAAGCCGCTTACGATGCGCTCTGGCACGCCTACGAGCTCACCGCCACAGCGCTTCTGCAGCGGCAGGACTTCGGCGGGGCCCGCCAGCTGCTCCGAGAGGCGCTCGACGACCCCGCGTTGCCGACCTTCCGCGCCGCGGGATTTCGTGGGCTCTTCTCCAGCACCTTCGGCGCCGAGGTCGGCCAGCTTACCGCCCAGGCGATCCTCAGCATGCAGGGGGGCCGCGAGGCCGAAGCGCTCGAATCACTCAAGCGGGCCGAAGTGGTGCTGGCGGCGATTCCCGCCGACGCGCTGCCGCCGACACGCCGCGACGAGGTGGATCAGCGGCTCTGGTGGGGCTACGCGGAGCTCGGAAGCCGCCGGCTCGAGGCCGGCGATTACGAGGAGGCGCTCGACCCGCTGATCCACGCGCTCCGGTTCGAGTCCATCGGCCCCGAGCGCCAGGCCGAGACGCACGCGGCGATCGTGCGCGCGCTCGAGGGCATCGCGGCGATGCGCGCCATGTCCATCCGGCGTCTCGCCGACGCCGGCTGCCGCGACGAGGCCGTGGAGGGCGCCGAGGATCTCCGCAAGCTGCTGCGCGACTGCGTGGACCTCGGGGTCAGCGAGACCGATCTGTGGGCGGCCTACACGCGCATCCTGCGCCTCAGCGACGAGCTGGACCTGGACGAGTCCGCCTGAGCCGTCGGGCTACGGCTCGACGCTCTTGCGGCGGATCTCGGCGAGCAGCGCCTCGGGCACCCGGAAGAACGCCGCCACGACGTCGGGGTCGAAGTGCTTGCCGGAGCACCGCTTGATCTCGGCCTTCGCGGCCTCGAACGGCTGCGCCTTCGAGTACGGGCGATCGAACGTGATGGCGTCGAAGGCGTCCACGACCATGAAGATCCGCGCGCCGAGGGGAATGTACTCGCCCTTGAGCCCGCGCGGATATCCGGTGCCGTCCCACTTCTCGTGGTGGGCGTAGACGATCGGCACGGCGCCCCGGAGGAACGGGATCCTCTCGACCAGCTGCTTGCCGATCTCCGGATGGCGCCGCATGATCGCCCACTCTTCCGGAGTGAGCGGACCGGGCTTCAACAGGATCGCGTCGGGAATGCCGATCTTGCCGATATCGTGGAGAAGCACACCGTGGGCGAGGTCGGCCAGGTCCTTCTCCGGCACGCCGTACTCGCGGGCCGTCGCCAGCGCGTAGCCGTGGACGCGCCGCGAGTGGGATTCGGTCCCGACGTCGCGCGTGTCGAGGGCGGAGCCGAGCGCCTCCAGCGTCGTCCGGTAGGTGTCCTGGAGCTGCCGATAGGCCTGCTCGAGATCGTGCGTCGCCTCGACGACCCGGCGCTCGAGGAGCTCCTGGTACTGGCGCCGCTCGATCAGCAGCTGGCGCCGCTCGAGGGCCCGGTCGGCGGCGATCAGGAGCTCGTCCACGTTCACCGGCTTCATGATGAAGTCGTACGCCCCGAGCTGGAGGCTCGCGATCGCGGTCTTCACGTCGGCGGCGCCGGTGAGGACGATGACGGCCGCGTCCGGATCGGCCTGCCGGACCTGCTGGAGCAGCTCGATACCGCCCATGACCGGCATCTTGAGATCGGTGACGGTCAGGGGCGGCCGCGAGGCGCGGAACACCTCGAGCCCCTCGCGCCCGTCGTTGGCGAGCAGACACTTGTAGTTGGCGCCGAGGAAGATCTGGTGCAGGACCTCGCGGACCTGCCGATCGTCGTCGACGATGAGGATGTCACGCCGCTCCATGTCAGTCCGCCTTCTCGGCCGGCCCGGCGCCCATGACCTGGTTCTTGCCCGCTCGTTTCGCGGCATAGAGCGCCTCGTCGGCGGCCCGGAAGAGCCCCTCCGACGTCGTGGCTTCGTCGTCGGGAAGGCTCGAGACGCCGAAGCTGGCGGTGACGTTCTTGCCGTGCGAGAACGGGAAGGTCGCGACGACGTGCCGGATCCGCTCCGCGTAGAGCCGTGCGCCCGTTTTGGACGTCTCGACCAGCAGGACGGCGAACTCGTCGCCGCCGTAGCGCGAGACGACGTTGATGCCGCGCGAGTGCTTCATGAGGATCTGAGCGATGTCGCGCAGCGTCTCGTCGCCCACCGCGTGGCCGAACTCGTCGTTGATGCTCTTGAACCCGTCCAGGTCGAGCACCACCACGGACACCGGGTGATTGAACCGCCTGAAGCGCGAGATCTCCTCCTCGAGGCGGAGCGAGAAGAAGCGTCGATTGTAGAGCCCGGTCACCTCGTCCTTGAACGAGGTCTCCTTGAGCTTGGCGTTGGTGGCCTCGAGCTCCCGGTAGGCCGCGTCGAGCCGCATGGCGAAGGTATTGATGTCCATCGCCTGCTGCTCGACGGTGCCGAGCATGCTGGAAAACGACTTCATCAAGGTGCCGACCTCGTCGCTCCGGGTCCCGATCTCGGCGAGCCTCGAATCGTTCGACAGCAGCTCCGTCATCCGCGCGAAGGCGCGGCCGAGGGTCCACATGATGTACGCGCCGCTGAGCATCGCGACCACGGTGAGCAGGATGAGGGCCTGCAGGCCGTAGAATCGGCCGACGTGGGCCGGGTCGAGGCTGGGCTGAACGTATCGGTGCACCACGTACCCCAGGACGAGGATTGGAATCAGCGACGAAAGGGTGAGCGCCAGCAGGACTTTGCGTCTCAGAAGCCGTCCCGCGGACGCGGCATCCCCCGAGAATTGTCTCGACATCACCAGATTATTCTATTGCTGCAGTACCCGGTCAATGTCAGAATTTTCAAGGAAATAGCCGATATGCCGCTCGTCGCGGATCAGAAAATCGATTGTCTGGGGCTCTTTTGCCCGATGCCGGTTGTGAAAACCCGTGAAGCCCTCCGGCGCATGACCGTGGGACAGATTCTGGAAATGGCCTCGGACGATCCGGGCTCGGAGGCCGACATGAAGAGCTGGTCGGCCCGGACCGGGAACGAGCTGCTGGGGATAGAGAGGGATGGCTCGGCCTTCCGCTTCTTCGTCCGAAAGACTCGGTAGGCCTCCCCTCCCGCCGGCGGGACCGAGGGTCTACCTCGACTACGCGGGCTTCTCCCCCGTCGACCCCCGGGTCGTTGCCCTGATGCGGCCTTTCATGGAAGGGGGGGTCGGCAACCCCAACGCACAGCACTCACTGGGTCTCGAGGCCCGCGCGTCGCTGGACGGAGCCCGGGCCAAGGTGGCGCGCCTGCTCGCCGCGACGCCGTCCGGGGTCATCTTCACCGGCAGCGCGACCGAGGCGAACAACCTGGCCATCAAGGGCCTGGCCCAGCGCGCCGCCGGCCGTCACGTGGTCACGTCGGCGATCGAGCACATCTCGGTGATCGACTCGTGCCGCGACCTCGAGAAGCGCGGCTGGACCGTCACCTACCTGGGGGTCGACGCCGACGGCCGCATCGACCCCGAAGCGGTGGCCCGCGCGATCCGCGCCGAGACGGTGCTGGTCTCGATCATGGCCGCCAACGGTGAGATCGGCACGATCCAGCCGGTCCAGGGGATCGGTCAGATCACGCACGCCCGTGGCGTGCCGTTCCACGTCGACGCGGTCGGCGCCGCCGGCCGGGTCCCGATCCACGTCGACGCCTGCCACATCGATCTGCTCACGCTGTCGTCCAACGATCTGTACGGCCCGCCGGGCGCCGGCGCCCTGTGGGTGCGCCCGACGGTCAAGCTCGCGCCGCAGATCCTCGGAGGCGGGCAAGAGCAGGGCTACCGCGCGGGGACGGAGAACCTGCCGGCGATCGCCGGCATGGGCGTCGCGGCCGATCTCGTGCGCATCGAGGTCGCGGGCGAGGCGGCGCGCCTCGGCGGGTTGCGCGACCGGCTGCTGTCGGGGCTTCTCGAGCAGATCCCGGAGGCGCGCCTCACGGGCGCTCGCGGCGCGGCGCGGCTCCCGCATCACGCCTCGATCGTGGTGCCGGGGGTGAAGGCCGAGGGCGTCCTGTTGGAGCTGGACCTCCGGGGCATCGCGGCGTCGTCGGGCGCCACCTGCACGGCGATGACCGGCGAGCCGTCGCACGTCCTGCGCGCGATCGGCTGCGACCGCGCCGCGGCCGAGGGCTCGCTGTGCTTCACCCTGGGCCGCTGGACGACCGCGGGCGAGATCGACACGGTGCTCGAGGTTGTTCCCGCGGTGGTCGCGCGTCTCCGCCGCCTGGCCCCCCAGTAGGGTGCGCCTCTTCCTCTTCGATATCGACGGCACGCTGGTATCGGTGCGCGGCGCCGGCCGCGCGGCGTTCGCGCGAGCCCTCGAGGAAACCTACGGCACCGCCGGCGCGCTCGAG
>QHSM01000768.1 GCA_003221595.1 Candidatus Rokuibacteriota bacterium
CGTCCGTTCAGCCGCGGCTGGTGGAGCTCCGGGCTCGCGAGGTCGCGGCCGGCCTGACCCGGCTGGAATACTACAACCGGTTCGGGGAGCAGGTCCTCGAGACGAAGCGCGCGCTGCTCGACTTCCTCATCGGGGCCAAGCGCCAGGGCAAGTCGATCGCGGGCTACGGTGCCCCGGGCAAGGGGAACACGCTCCTCAACTACTGCGGCATCCGGACCGACTTCCTCGACTACACCGTCGACCGGAACCCCTACAAGCAGGGCAAGTTCCTGCCCGGAACGCACATCCCGATCTTCGCGCCCGAGCGTCTGAAGGAGACGCGGCCCGATTACGTCCTGATCCTGCCGTGGAACCTCAAGGACGAGATCGTGGCGCAGCTGTCCTTCATCCAGGCCTGGTCGGGGCAGCTCGTCGTGCCGATCCCCCGCGCGCAGATCGTCGGCTGAGTCTGCGGGCAGGGTGAGCCGACACTCGTGATGATCCAGAACGATCGCAGGGCCCTCGACGCGCGCGACGCCGGGGCGGAGCTGCACCGGCTCGTCGCCGCGCTCTACCCGTATTGCCGGAGCACCACCGGCAACGGCGTGCGGGCGACCCTCCGCCACCTCCAGGAGCTCATTCCGCTCGCGCTGCACGAGGTCCCCAGCGGAACCAGGGTCCTCGACTGGACGGTGCCGCGGGAGTGGAACATCAAGGACGCGTACGTGAAGGACGACCAGGGCCGGCGGGTCATCGACTTCCAGCAGTCGAACCTGCACGTCGCCGGCTACAGCATGCCGGTCAGCACCGTGATGCCCCTGGCCGAGCTGCGGCGACACCTCATCACGCTGCCGGACCGTCCGGACTGGGTGCCGTTCCGCACGCTGCATGCGAAGGACGACTGGGCGTTTTGCTTGAGCCATCGAGCGCTCCTCGCGCTCGAGGACGGCCAGTACGAGGTCTGCATCGACGCGACCCTCGAGCCCGGCGCCCTGACCTACGGCGAGTATTTCCTGCCGGGCGCCAGCTCCGACGAGGTGCTCGTGTCGACGCACGTGTGCCATCCGTCGCTATGTAACGACAATCTCTCCGGCATCGCCGTCGCGACGCACGTCGCGCGCGCGCTGGCCGGATTGTCTCGGCGGCGCTACTCGTACCGCTTCCTCTTCGTCCCGGCGACGATCGGCTCGATCGCGTGGCTCGCCGCCAACGAGCCCAATCTCGGCCGGATCAAGCACGGCCTGGTCGTCGCCTGCGTGGGCGACGCCGGTCGGCCGACGTACAAGAGGACCCGCCGGGGCAATGCCGACGTGGACCGGGCGGTGCTCCACGTCCTCAAGAATTCCGGCCGCGATCACGAGATCGTCGACTTCGTGCCGTACGGCTACGACGAGCGCCAGTACTGCTCGCCGGGCTTCGACCTGCCGGTCGGCTGCCTCTCCCGGACGCCAAACGGTCGGTTCCCTCTATCTGAACCAGAATCCGAAGGGCGAGCCCCATCTCGGCTCGCGCGGGCTCTACCGGGGCTACCCGCACACTGACGCCGACGACCTCGCCCTCCTGTGGGTCCTCAATCTGTCGGACGGCCGTCACCGCCTGCTCGACATCGCCGAGCGGTCGGGGACCAGCTTCGCCACGATCAAGCGCGCGGCGGATCGGCTCCTGGCCACGAGCCTTCTGGTCGAGGCCGGCGCATGAAGCGGGTCGGGATCCTCGGCCACGTGGGCAACAAGAACCTCGGCGACGAGGCGATCATCGCCGCCGTCATCCAGGGTGTCCGCCGCCGCTGTCCCGACGCCCAGCTCTGCGGCTTCACGGCGAATCCTGACGACACGACCGCGCGCCACGGCATCGCCGCCTCTGCGATCCGCCGGGGCTCCACACGGCCGGGCTCCCCGCGCGTCACGACGGGCTCCGGGGCCGCTTCGCGAGGGGCGGGAAGCATCAAGGGCGCGCTCAAGCGCGTCCCCGTCGTCTTCGCGGGCCTTTCGGGTCTCCGCGACGCCGCCCGCGCCGTTCGCGGCGTGCTCGCGGAGGCCTGGTTCCTGGTGCGCTCCTATCGGGCCCTGCGGGGTCTCGATCTCTTGATCGTCGCCGGCTCCCAGCAGCTGTCCGACAACATCGGGGGGCCGTGGTCCTTCCCGTACACGCTTCTCAAGTGGTCGCTGCTCGCGCGAGCCGCCCGGGCCCAGGTCGTCTACCTGAGCATCGGCGCCGGACCGATCACCTCGCGGCTGAGCCGGCGCTTCCTCAGATGGGCGCTCGCCACCGCGAGCTATCGCTCGTATCGCGACGTCGGCTCCCAGCAGCTGATCGCCGAGATCGGCGGACCGACGCACGATCCGGTCGTCCCGGACCTCGTCCACGGCCTCGATACGACGGGGCCGGCCTCGCGGTCCCGTCGATCGGGAGATCCGCTGGTCGTCGGCATCAATCCGATGCCGTTCGCCGATCCGCGGTTCTGGCACGAGGCCGACACCGCGACGTATGACCACTACGTCCGGACCCTGGCGGCGTTCGCCGGCTGGCTCATCGCCGAGGGCCGCGACGTCCTCTTCTATCCGACGCAGCTCCGCGCGGATCCGCCCGTGATCAGCGACATCCGGTCGGTTCTGAAACAGACCAGCCCGGCCGGCTTCGAGCGTCGGATCGTCGAGCGACCGATCGACTCGTTCGACGACCTGGTGTCGGCGATCGCCGCCGCCGACATCGTCGTGCCCACACGCTTCCACGGGATCGTGCTCGGCTTCCTGCTCGGAAAGCCGGTGCTGGGCATCGCCTATCACCCGAAGGCCCGGGATCTGATGGCCCAGATGGATCAATCGGACTACGTCGTCGACGTCGATCCGCTCGATCTGGCGGCGCTCCAGAACCGCTTCACGGCGCTGGCCGCCAATCGGGAGCGGAGCGCGCGGCAGATCGAGGTCCACTCGGCGGCCTGCCGCCGGCTGCTCGACGCGCAGTACGAGACGGTCGCTCAGTTGCTGAACGGCGCCGGGCTCACGCCCGCGAGCCGCAACGACCGGGTCGCGGTCCCGTCGGCGCTCGGCGAGAGGAGATCGTCATGAAGGTTGTGCTGTTCTGCGGCGGATTGGGCATGCGGCTGCGCGAGTACTCCGAGACCATTCCCAAGCCGATGGTGCCGATCGGCTACCGTCCGATCCTGTGGCACGTCATGAAGTACTACGCCCACTTCGGACACACGGAATTCATCCTGTGCCTCGGCCACGGCGCCGACATCATCAAGAACTACTTCCTCACGTACAACGAGTGCCTGTCGAACGACTTCGTCCTGTCGCAAGGGGGCAAGAACCTCCAGCTGATCAACACCGACATCCACGACTGGCGGATCACGTTCGCCGACACGGGCATCAGCTCCAACATCGGCCAGCGGCTGAAGGCCGTCGAGAAGTACCTGGAGGGTGAAGAGGTCTTCCTGGCCAACTACAGCGACGGCCTGACCGATCTCCCGCTGCCCGCGCAGCTCGATCACTTCCACCGCGAGAACCGGGTGGCCAGCTTCCTCTGCGTGAAGCCCAACCTCAGCTACCACTTCATCTCCGTGAACAACGACGGCCTGGTGGGAGAGATCAGGGACGTCACGCAGTCGGACCTGCGCATCAACGGCGGATTCTTCGTCTTCAAGCGCGACATCTTCTCCTACATCCGGGACGGCGAGGAGCTGCTCCGTGAGCCGTTCGAGCGGCTGGTCGCCAGAAAGCAGCTCGTCGCCTACAAGTACGACGGGTTCTGGGCCTCCATGGACACCTTCAAGGACAAGCGCCATCTCGACG
>QHSM01000066.1 GCA_003221595.1 Candidatus Rokuibacteriota bacterium
CGAACGCGCCGATGAGGACCCCGTTGGCGAAGGCGGCCCGGGAGACGTCCGTGCGCCAGCTCTGGCTGATGACGCTCGCTTCGGGCGTGCCGCCGAGGGCCTGGGCCACCGCCAGGATGCGCTGGGCCCAGGGCTGAACGGATCCCACGAAGGCCGCGCCGAGCGTGTCGAGGATTGTGATCTTGAGGTTGTCGACGAGTCGAGGCGGCAGGTCGCCGAACTTGGTCTGTGCCACGAATTGGGCGAGCGTCCGTGTCTCGTTCATGAGCCCTCTCCTGCTGCCGCGACGTTCGTCGATCTGCCGCCACCTTGGCCCAGCGCCGCCACCTTGGTCCAGCGCGCCGCGGACGTCAAGCGTCGCACCTCCGAAGGCCGGCGACGCTCTGGTGTACACTACCGCCGGAAAAACCGTGAACAGCGAGCTTTGCTTCCAGACTGCGACCGAGCTGACGCGGCGCATCCGCGCCCGCGAGGTCTCCGTCACCGAGGTCATCCAGGCGCACCTGGCGCAGATCGAGCGCGTCAACCCGAAGGTCAACGCGATCGTCACGCTGACCGCCGAGCGCGCGCTGGACGAGGCGCGCGCGAAAGACGCCGCGCTCGCGCGCGGTGAGGCGGGGGGCCCGCTGTTCGGCCTGCCGGTCGCGCACAAGGATCTGGTGCCCACGCGCGGGATCCGCACGACGTTCGGGTCGCCGATCTATCGCGACCACGTCCCGGATCAGGACGCGCTGCTGGTCGAGCGGCTGCGGGCGGCCGGCGCCATCACCATCGGCAAGACCAACACGCCGGAATTCGGGGCGGGCTCGCAGACGTTCAACGAGGTCTTCGGACGCACGCTCAATCCCTACGACCCGACGAAGACGTGCGGCGGCTCGAGCGGCGGCGCCGCGGTGGCGCTGGCGTGCGGCATGCTGCCGATCGCCGACGGCAGCGACACCGGGGGCTCCCTGCGAAATCCGGCGAGCTTCTGCAACGTGGTCGGCCTGCGGGGCGCCGTGGGCCGGGTGCCGGCGTGGCCGACCGACAACGCGTGGGCGCTCCTGCACGTGCCCGGGCCCATGGCGCGCACCGTCGCGGACGTGGCGCTCATGCTGAGCGCGATGGCCGGGCCCGACCGGCGCGCGCCGAACGCCATCGCCGAGCCGGGTGACCGCTTTCGCGCCCCGCTCGGGCGCGACTTCAAGGGGGTGCGAATCGCCTGGAGCCGCGACCTCGGCGGGCTCCCGATCGACCACCGCGTGACGAAGGTGCTCGACGCCCAGCGCGCCACCTTCGCGGCGCTCGGCTGTCAGGTCGAGGACGGGCAGCCCGATTTCGCCGAGGCGCGGCAGGTCTTCCAGGTGCAGCGCGCCCTGAACTTCGCGACGCGCTACGGGCCCTTGCTCGAGCGCCACCGCGACAAGATCAAGGACACCGTCATCTGGAACATCGAGGAGGGGCAGAAGCTCACGGCGCGGGAGATCGGCGAGGCCGACCAGCAGCGCACGCGACTCTACCAGCGCGTACGCGAGTTCATGGAGCGCCGCGAGTTCCTGCTGCTGCCCGCGGCGCAGGTGCCGCCCTTCGAGGTGACCCAGCCGTACATCACCGAG
The DNA here is from genome assembly GCA_003221595.1 of Candidatus Rokuibacteriota bacterium. Classification (GTDB taxonomy): domain Bacteria; phylum Methylomirabilota; class Methylomirabilia; order Rokubacteriales; family CSP1-6; genus AR31. Next base: position 1,596 of record QHSM01000066.1, read on the forward strand.
ATCAACGGCGTGCGCCTGCCCACGTACATCGACTGGATGCGCGTCTGCTCCGACATCACGGTGACGGGCCTGCCGGCCATCTCGGTCCCCGCCGGGTTCACCGACGACGGCCTGCCCGTGGGGCTCCAGATCGTGGGCCGTCATCAGGACGAGTGGGGCGTGCTCCAGCTCGCCCACGCCTTCGAGCAGGCGACCGGGTTCCACCGGCGGCGCCCAGCGCTCGCGGGCTGAGGCGCGCCGGCGCGAGGATCCTAGCCGACAGCTCCCTGAGCGCGAAGCTTCTCCACCTCGTCCTTCGAGAGACCGAGCAGCTCGCTCAGCACCTCCGCGGTGTGCTCGCCCGCCAGCGGCGGGGGCGACGTCGGCGCCGGGGATGCGGACAGATGCACGGGACAGCCCGGCAGCCGGACGCGGCCCCGCGTCTTGTGCTCGATCGTGTGGATCTGGCCGCGCGCGTTCAGGTGCGGGTCGTCGAGGACCTCGCCCGTGTCCAGGGTGGCGCCGCAGGGCACGCCGGCCTTGCCGAGGATGCTCATGACCTCGTGCTTCGTGCGCGCGCTCGTCCACGCGCGGATGACGGCATTCAGCTCGTCGCGATGCTCCCAGCGCGACTTGGCGTCCTTGAGGCGCGGATCGGCCAGCCAGTCCTCGCGGCCGATCGCGGTCGCGAAATCGCGCCACATGCCCGGGCTGATCGGCTGCACGTAGATGTAGGCGTAGTCATTCGACCCGCCCGGCGCGCACGGATAGGCGCCGCCCGGCACGCCGCCGACCAGGCCGTTACCGCGGCGCGGGCTCGGCTTGCCCTCACGATAGTGGTCGACGAAGCGGCCCCGCAGGAGGTTGGCGACGGTTTCCTGCATCGCCACCTCGACGAGCTGGCCCTGGCCGGTGCGCTGGCGCTGGATGTAGGCGGCCATGATCGCGGCGGCCGTGTGGACGCCGGTGCCGGTGTCGCCGATGGCGGCGCCGCAGCGGATGGGCTCGCGATCCTCGAAGCCGGTCACGCTCATGATGCCGCCCGTCGCCTGGGCGATCATGTCGAAGCTCTTGTACTCGCTGTACGGGCCGGAGAGGCCGAAGCCCTTGATGCGGGCCATGATGATGCGCGGGTTCGTGGCGCGCAGCCGCTCGTAGTCGAGGCCGAATTTCTCCATCACGCCGGGCGCGAAGTTCTCGACGACGACGTCGGCCCGCTCGACCATCTTCAGGAAGAGCGCGCGTCCGTCCCCATTCTTCAGATCGATGGCGACGCTGCGCTTGTTGGAGTTGAAGACCAGGAAGAACATCGCATCGAGCCCCGGCACCTCCGGCCGGTTGCGGCGCGACTGCTCGCCGCCGGGCGGCTCGATCTTCAGGACGTCGGCGCCCAGCCAGCCGAGGAACTGGGTGCAGGTGGTGCCGGCCTCGAACTGGGTGAGGTCGAGGATCCGCATCCCGCTCAGCGCGCGTTCGGCCATCGCTCACTCTCCTGAAGGCTTTCCAGGGCTTCGCTGCCCGACAGCCTAGCCTACGCGCCCGGCAATCGCTCGATATTCTTCCGCTATCCCGGGCTCAATCGAGGATGAGCAGCCGGCGGCCCCTCACGCGTAGCCGGGCGGCGGCACGAAGGCCTGGAACTCCCGCTCGAGCAGCCGCGCGAAGCCCAGGCAGGTGAGATCGCCGTACTGCGGCCCGACGATCTGCACGCCCACCGGGAGCCCGCCCGGCGTGAACCCGCAGGGCGCGGCGGTCGAGGGCAGGTACGACACCCCGGTGTAGCCGGCCCAGAACAGGTGATCGGTGACCGGCACGCGCTTGCCGTTGACCACCAGCGTGCGTTCGTGGCGCTCGCCCTGCTGGTCGTGCGGGAAGGCCGCGGTGCCGGCGACAGGGCAGAGGAGCAGGTCGTACGTTGCGAAGAACTCCGCCCAGGCTCGACGCATGCGGTGGCGGGCCTCGTTGGCGGCGAGCCAGTCGCGGTGCGACAGCACCGCCGCACGAGTCGCCCGCGCGTAGTAGCTCTCGTCGTCGGGCGCGAGGGCCTGCGCGGTGGCCGCGTTCTTGTCGAAGTCGGCGTCGCTCTGGCGGTCGGACGTCGCCGCGCGCAGGAGCTTGACGTAGATGCTGAACGCCTCGCGCGGATCGATGGCCGGGCGCGCGCGGTCGTCCACCTTGACCTTCTGGCGGCCGAGGAAGTCGGCGAGCGCCTGGAGGCGGCGCGTCACCTCGGCGTCGACGGGAATTCCCGGGGCGTCCTGTATCAAGGCCACCTTGAAGTCGCGCAGCCGCTTCTGCCGCGGCGGCGCGAGCCGTAGCTGCCAGCCGGTCCCGTCGATCTCGTCGGGGCCGGCCATGGCCGCCAGCGCGACGGCGAGATCGTCGGCGCTGCGCGCCAGCGGGCCGACCACGTCGATGTCGACCGGCGCGGTTTGCCAGGGGAGAGCCTGACCCGCTCGCGGGACGATACCCCACGTCGGCTTGTGACCGAACACGCCGCAGAAGTGCGCCGGGTTGCGGATCGACGAGCCGATATCGCTGCCGGCTTCCAGGCCGGTGAGCCCCGCCGCCAGCGCCGCCGCGGAGCCGCCGGAGGATCCGCCGGGCGCGCGCTTGACGTCCCACGGGTTGTTCGTGGTGCCGTAGATCGCGTTGAAGCTCTGCCAGTCGCCGAGATAGAGCGGCACGTTCGTCTTGCCGAAGAGGACCACGCCCGCGCCGAGCAGGCGATCGAAGACCTGCCGCCGGGCCAGCGCGCGATCGGCGGCGCGCGCCCGCGTGCGCGCCCGGTCGAAGTCGCGCACCACGACCGCGTTCAGGGCGCCGTCGTACTTGTCGACGCGCGCCAGATAGAGATCGAGCAGCTCGAGACAGCCGATCTTCTTCCGCTTGATATCGGCCGCGAGCTGCCGGGCGGAGCGAAACGGAACGTCGAGCATGGTCGTCCTCCTGCGCGGCTCTGGCTTCGGCAGTCCATGCTACCCCGAAACTGGTAGACTCGGCGGCCATGGGCGACGTGGGACTCATGGGCATGCACGTGCCGGGAATGTCGTGGCGGGAGATCCGCGAGGCCGCCGTCCTGGCCGAGGAGCTCGGCTACAGCTGCATCACGATGGGAGAGTCGTGGGGCGAGGACGCGCTGACCTCGCTGGCCCAGCTCGCGGCGGTGACCGCGCGCATCCGCATCGGGACGAGCATCGTGCCGGTGTTCGCGCGCTCGCCGGCCAACCTGGCGATGAGCGCCCTGAACATGGACCGCATGACGCAGGGCCGCTTCTTCCTGGGCCTCGGCACCAGCGGCCGGCTCGTGATCGAGGACTTCCACGGCGAGAAGTTCGGCAAGCCGCTCACGCGGATGCGGGAGTACATCGACATCATCCGCAAGGCCGCGCGCGGCGAGCGGCTCGACCACGACGGCGAGTTCTTTCACACGAAGCGATTCCAGCTCCGCTTCCCGCCGTTCCGGGCGAGCCTGCCCATCTACATCGCCGCGCTGAGCCCGCCGAGCCTCCGGCTCACCGGCGAGCTGGCCGACGGCTGGCTGCCGATCTTCCTGGCGCCCTCGCGGATGACGGCGGCGGTGAGCGAGCTGAAGGCGGGGGCCGAGGCGGCCGGCCGCACGCTCGCCGACATCGCCATCTCGCCCCAGGTGTCGATCTACGTCACCGACGACGTGAAGGCCGCGCGCGACCGCGAGCGCCCGCACATCGCCTTCTACATCGGCGGCATGGGCGTCTTCTACCACGAGTACATGCGCCGGATCGGCTTCGGCGCCGAGGCCGACCGCGTGCGCGCCGCGTTCCAGGCCCGCGAGCGCGACCGCGCCGCGCAGCTCGTCACCGACGAGATGGTCGACGCCGTGACCATCCTCGGCACGCCCGGGCAGTGCCGCGATCAGATGCAGCGCTTCTTCGAGGCGGGCGCGCAGGAGGTCCGTCTGGTCTTCAACGAGCCGAACAAGGACGCATACCTGAAGGCGCTGCGGGCGGTCGCGCCGCGCGGCTGAGGCGGACGGCATGAAATTCGGCCTCTACAGCTCGATCGCCAATCCTCCGCGCGGCGAGCATCTCGATCGCTGCATCGACGAGACCATCGCGGAAGCCCAGCTCGCCGAGGCCTGCGGGTTCGACTCGTGCTTCTTCGGCGAGCACCATCAGGACCACGACGGCTTCCTGCCCTCGCCGCTCATCGTCGCCACCGCCGTGGCCGCCCGCACGCAGCGGCTGCGCGTCGGCACCTCGGTCATCCTGCTGCCGCTCCACCATCCGGTGCACGTGGCCGAGGACGCGATCACGCTCGATCTCGTGTCGAAGGGGCGTCTCATCGTCGGCGTCGGCATCGGCTATCAGCCCGCCGACTTCCGCGCCTTCGCCGTGCCGATGGAGCATCGCATGGCGCTCTTCGAGGAGAGCGTCGAGATCATGCGTCTGTGCTGGTCGGGCGAGGAGTTCTCGTTCAAGGGCAAGCACTACACGCTCGAGGACGTGCGGATCCGGCCGCGCCCGTTCCAGGCCTCGGGGCCGCCCCTGTGGTTCGGCGCCAGCGTGCCGGCGGCCGCGCGCCGCGCCGGTCGGCTCGCCGACGGATTCGTCGGCACGCCCAGCACCAGCCTGGCCAACGCGACCGAGCTGGCCGACATCTACAAGGAGGCGGCCGCGAAGGCGAAGCGGCCGGCCGAGGTCGTGCAGATGCGCGACGCCTGGGTGGCCGCCACGCGGGCCGAGGCCGACCGTGTGTACGGCCCTCACGTCATGGCGGCGTATCGCTACTACTGGGAGCACCGGCTGGCGGAGTTTCGCGACATGCCGGCCGACACGCCGTTCACGCTGGACAATCTCGCCCCCGATCGCCTGATCCTCGGCGATCCCGAGACGTGCGTGCGCGAGTTCCAGCGCTGGCAGAAGGCCACGGGCGCCAGCACCTTCCTGCTGCGCCTGCGCCACGCCCACTCGGGCGGCCCGCCGCACGCGCAGATCATGGACGCGATCAAGCTTTTCGGCGAGCGCGTGCTGCCCTACTGCCGGGCGAGCTGAGCGAGAGACCCGCTCGGTCCCTCCCGACGCCGGTGGCTCCGTCGATCGGGATGCGCGCCACCGTGTACGTCGTCACGTCCTCTTCCGGCTTGTCACCCTGGGCTTCGGTGAGCGGCAGCGCCAGGTTCCTCACGTAGATCGCGCCGCGGCTGAACACTAGGCTCGCCGGGAAGAGCAAGCCCTTGGCCGCGCCGTCGTGGGCGATGCCCCGGAACGATCCGCGGCGCTCGACGACGCGCCCCTTGGCGTTGAGCGCGACGAGCTCGTCGGCCTGGTTGGCGCAGACCCAGAGACGCCCGCGATGGTCGAACGCGATCCCGTCGGCGCCGTTGATGCTCTCGGCGAAGACGGTGACCGTCTTGAGCGCCACATCGTATTTCAGGATGCGGTCGTCCGCGGTGTTGGCGATGAAGAGCTGGGTCCCGTCGGCGCTGAAGGCGAGGCCGTTGGCGCCGAACGGCGGGAAGCCGTGGCTGCCCGGCGTGAGCAGGTCGTGCGCCACGAAGGTCGTCAGGGCGCCGCCGGCCGGCAGGGCGATCTTGAACACCTTGCCGCCGAAGGAGTCGGAGACGTAGAGATTGCCGGCCGCGTCGAACGTGATGGCGTTCAGCGCGCAGTTGGCGCCGTTGCCGCCGCAGACGTGCAGGGTCGCCGCCGGCGTGCTGCTGGCCGTGAACGGAGGAACGAACTTCAGCACGTTGCCGTTGAGGAAGTCGGCGACGTAGAGGTCGCCGGCGTCGCTGAAGGCCAGGCCCAGCGGGGCGGCGCCCGGCAGCGGGATCGTCGTCTTCAGGCGGCCGTCGTGGCGGAAGACGTAGATGTTGTTGGTCTGCGTGAAGTCGAACGTCGCGACGTAGATGTTGCCCGCGCGGTCGGCGGCGATGCCCTCGGGAAAGCCGGGTCCGGGCTTGGGCAGGGTCGCGAACCGCTCGACGCCGCCGTCGCGGTCGTCGCCGTCGTCGTCGTGCGCCGTCGCGGAGGGGACGGCGCCGCCGAGCCACAGCAGGGTGATCAGGGTCAGGAGCAGCCATGGCCGTCCTTCAAGTCCCGGACCGGCCGCCGCCAAGACGCGCTATCCTCTACACGACGGACGCGACCTAAACAAGCACGGTAGCGTGGAGGTTTCCGGAAGGCGTATGATCAGCCGAATGTCTGTCCTCGCTCTGACAGCCAGCGCCCTCGCGCTCGCTCTCCTTCTCACCGGCTGTCAGGGCGGCAACCCGGTCAACGCCGAGGAACCGAAGGCCAAGACGACGCCACCGCCGCGAGAGGTCCGGGTGACGCCGGCCGCTGAACGGACCGTGGCCCGGACAGTATCGGCGACCGGCACGCTGGCCGCCGACGAGCAAGTCGTGCTCGGCACCAAGGTCGCCGGGCGGCTCGCGGAAATCACGGTCGATCTCGGGACCCGCGTGAAGCGCGCGCAGGTGGTCGGAAAGCTCGATCAGAGCGACTTCAAGATCCGCGTCGATCAGGCCGAGGCCGCGCTGCAGCAGGCGCGAGTCCGACTCGGGCTTGCGGCGTCGGGTTCCGACGAGCGCATCGACCCGGAGAAGACCGCGATCGTACGCCAGGCCCGCGCGATGCTGGACGAGGCGCGGCTCAACCGCGACCGCAGCATCAAGCTCATGGAGATGGAGCTGATCGCCCGCGCGCAGTTCGACTCCGTCGAGGCGAATCTGCAGGTGGCCGACGGTCGCTACCAGGACGCGCTCGAGGAGGTCCGCAACCGCCAGGCGATCATCGCACAGCGGCGCTCCGAGCTCGAGCTGGCGCGCCAGCAGCTGGCCGACACCGTCATCTACGCGCCGCTCGACGGCGCCGTGAGCCTCAAGCAGGCGTCGGTGGGCGAGTATCTGACCGCGGGCGCGCCGATCGCGACCCTGGTGCGCACGCACCCGCTGCGGCTGCGCGTGCCGGTTCCCGAGCGCGAGGGCGCCGGCGTGCGGGCCGGGCACGCGGTGACGCTCACGGTCGAAGGCGATCCCACCGTTTATCGCGGTCGCGTCGTGCGTCTCTCGCCGATCGTGCAGGAGCAGAACCGCACGCTCCTCGTGGAAGCGGAGGTGCCGAACGAGCGCGGATTCCTGCGGCCCGGCGCCTTCGCGCGGGTCGACATCCTGACCGAGGTCAGCCAGCCGGTGGTCACCGTCCCGGCCAGCGCGATCATCGTCTTCGCCGGCGTCGAGAAAGTGCTGATCGTCCGCCAGGGCCGGACCGCGGAGGTCAAGGTCACGACCGGTCGCCGTCTCGGCGAGGACGTCGAGATCATCGACGGCCTCAAGCGCGGCGACGCCGTGGTGGCCCGTCCGGGTAACCTCGTCGGCGGCCAGCCCGTCACGGTCACCCCCTAGCCCGCCATGCAAAAGTTGGCCGAGGTCTGCATCAAGCGCCCGGTGTTCGCGACCATGCTGGTCATGGCCTTCGTCGTCGTGGGCGCCGCCAGCTGGTTCCGGCTGGGCGTCGACCGATTCCCGGCCGTCGACCTGCCCACCGTCAACGTGCGGGTCGAGCTGCCGGGCGCCTCCAGCGAGGAGGTTGAGACCCAGGTCGCGCAGAAGCTCGAGGAGCAGATCAACACGATCCAGGGGATCCAGGAGCTGCGCTCGATCTCCGGGCCCGGCGCGGTGATCGTCATCGTCACGTTCAATCTGAATCGCCAGATCGACGTGGCCGCCCAGGACGTGCGCGACAAGGTCGCCATCGCCATCCGCAACCTGCCGCGCGAGATCCTGCCGCCGGTCGTCTCGAAGTTCGACAACGATCAGGCGCCGGTGGTCACCATCGCGCTCTCCGGCGAGCGCTCGCTCCGCGAGCTGACCGAGATCGCCGACAAGACCGTGCGTCCATTGCTCGAGCGCTCGGCCGGCGTCGGCGAGGTCCGCATCGTGGGCGGCCTGGCCCGCGCCGTCAGCATCTGGGTCGACCCCGATCGGCTGGCCGCCTACCAGATCCCGATCACCAACGTGCGCGATGCCCTCGTTCGCCAGAATGCCGACCTGCCCGGGGGCAACGTGACCGCCGGGCTCAACGAGGCGTCGCTGCGGACGATGGGCCGCATCGCCGAGCCCCGCGCCTTCAACGACCTCGTGGTGGCCACCCTCAACGGCGTACCGATCCGCGTGCGCGACATCGGCTACGCCGAGGACGGCACCAAGGAGCAGCGGTCGGCGGCGCGTCTCAACGGCGTGCCAACGGTCATCATGGAGGTACGCCGGCAGTCCGGCGAGAACACCGTGGCGGTGATCGAGGGCGTGAAGGCGAAGCTGACGCGCCTGCGCGCCCAGGTCTCGTCCGACGTCAAGCTGGAAGTGATCCGCGACCAGTCGCGCTACATCTACGCGGCCCTCCACGAGATCAACCTGCACCTGGTGCTCGGCTCCATCCTGGCCTCGCTGGTGGTGCTGGCGTTCATGCGCTCGTGGCGCTCTACGTTCATCGCCGCGGTGGCCATCCCGACCTCGGTCGTCTCGGCGTTCGGCATGATGTGGGCGCTGAACTTCACGCTCAACAGCGTGACGATGCTGGCCCTGGTGCTGATGGTCGGCATCGTCATCGACGATGCCATCGTCGTCCTCGAGAACGTGTTCCGCTTCGTCGAGGAAAAGAAGATGCGGCCCTTCGAGGCCGCGCGGGAAGCCACCGCGGACATCGGGCTGGCCGTCATGGCCACGACCTTCTCGCTGGTCGTCATCTTCGTGCCGGTCTCGTTCATGTCCTCGATCTCCGGCCGGTTCCTCTACCAGTTCGGCATCACCGCCGCGGCGTCGGTGCTGGTCAGCCTGCTCGTGTCGTTCTCGCTGACGCCGATGATGTGTGCCCGCCTGCTCCGGACGGAAGACGCGGCGAGCGGCCACGCCGCCGAGGGCGCGCACGCTGGCTCGCGCGGCGGCTTCTACGCCTGGCTCGACCGCGGCTACTCCTGGAGCCTGGCGCTGGCCATGCGGCGCCGCTGGGTGATCGTCGTGATCAGCGTGCTCACGCTGATCTCGGCGGTGCCGATCTACCGCCAGGTCAAGCAGGAGTACATCCCGAGCGACGTCGACGAGTCGGAGTTCGAGGTGCTGGTGTTCGGTCCCGAGAACATGAGCCTGGCCGCCATGGATGAGGCGATGCAAGCGCTGGCCAAGGAGGCGCGGGAGACGAAGGGCGTGGCGCTGACACTGGCGTCGGGCGGCGGGAACTTCCTGAGCAAGGTGAACCAGGGCTACATGTACGTGCGCACCGTGTCGCACGAGGAGCGCACGCTGACGCCCGCGCGCCTCTGGAAGGGGCTGATCCACGGCCGGCCCCTGGAGGCGTTTCGCGGCAACTACACGCAGCGCGAAGTGATGACGGCCCTCCGGCAGCGCTTCCGCAAGTTCACGGACATGCGCACGCAGGTCCGCAACATCGCCGGCTTCAACATCGGCGGCGGCACCTTCGACGTCGACCTGGCGCTGCGCGGGCCCGAGCTGGAGAAGCTCGCCGAGTACGGGGAGGCCCTCAAGCTGAAGGCCCGCGAGCTCGGCGGCATCGTGGACGTGGACACCACGCTCCGGCTCGACAAGCCCGAGCTCCGAGTGGCCATCGACCGGCAGCGGGCGGCCGACCTGCGCGTCGATACCCAGCAGATCGCCACCGCGCTACGCCTCATGGTCGGCGGCGACGACCAGGTCTCGCGCTTCCACGATCCAGTCGTCAACGACGACTACGACGTGCAGATCCGCCTGATGCCCCAGTTTCGCGGCAACCTGGGCACGATCTCGCGTCTGTACGTCTCGCGCGACACGACCTCGACCAACGCGGCAACGGGCGCGCCGGCCCAGGTCAATCTGGCGCCGGGCGGCGGCCTCGTCCGGCTCGACAACGTCGTGAAGATCGAGCGGACGGCCACCGCCTCGCGGATCGACCGCACCGACCGCCAGCGCGAGACGCGGATACGGGCCGGCATCGCACCGGGCTACGGTCAGGCCGACCGGATCGAGGCGCTCAAGAGGGCCGTGGTCGAGATGAACATGCCGGCGGCCTACCAGACCTTCGTCACCGGCAAGGCCAGGGAGATGGAGAAGACCTTCACCGAGTTCCTGTGGGTCTTCCTGCTCTCGGTGGTGTTCATGTACATGATCCTGGCCTCGCAGTTCGAGAGCCTGATCCACCCGCTGACGATCTTGCTGTCGCTGCCGCTCTCGGTGCCGTTCGCGCTGTTCTCGCTCTGGTATTCCGGTAACACGCTCAACCTCTACTCCGCGCTCGGCATCCTGGTCCTGTTCGGCGTCGTCAAGAAGAACGCCATTCTGCAGATCGACCACATGAACAGCCTGCGTGCCCACGGGATGGACCGCGCGGCGGCGATCATGCAGGGCAACCGTGATCGGCTCCGGCCCATCTTGATGACGACGCTGGCCCTGGTCGCGGGCATGCTGCCCCTGTGGGTGGGGACCGGCCCGGGTTCCGAGGAGCGACGCGCCATCGCCGTCGTCGTCATCGGCGGCCAGACGCTCTGCTTGCTGCTGACGCTCCTGGTGACGCCGGTCGCCTATTCGCTCTTCGAGGACGCCGCGCAGGCGCTCCGGCTGTCCACGCCCTCGCTCTCGCCGTGGCGCCGTCTGGCCCGGCAGGGTGAGCGCCGTGCCTGGCGCCACCGCCTCCGCCGCGCGTGGCGGCGCACGCCCGCTCGCGAGATTTCGGGCGGCGGCGACGACTGACGCCGGGCGCCGGCGCGCCCGCCATTTCACATACCGCCCGGAGGCCGCCCTCAGAGAGTCTTGACGACCTCGGCCGGCCAGGCGCGGGCGTCGACGCGCTCGTGCCACTCCTTGATCTTGCCGTCCTTGTCGATCACGACGCCGACGCGCTGCGCGCCCTTCTGGGGATCGGCGTTGGCGCCGTAGGCGGTCCCGATCGTGCGGTCGGTGTCGCAGATGAGCGGGAAGTTGAAGTGGTTCTTCTCGGCGAATTTCTTGTTGTCGTCCGGGGAGTCGAACGACACCCCGACGATCACGGCGCCCTTCTTGTCGTAATCGGCCTTCAGGTCGCGGAACCCGCAACCTTCAGCCGTTCAGCCGGGGGTATCGGCCTTCGGAAAGAACCACAGCACGATCGACTTGCCCTTGAAGTCCGAGAGCTTCACGGTCCGGCCGTTGTGATCGCGGCCCGTGAAATCGGGCGCCCTGTCGCCTGGATTGAGCATGAACCCTCCTTTTCCGGGAGTGTCGGTCAGTTCGTTGCCGAGGCGGTGGCGGCACGCCAGATCCGCCGCGCGTCCTTGTCGATGTTGAGCGCCACGATCGATGCGGCCACGAGGAAGCAGCACGCGACCGCGAAGGCCGCGCCGTAGCCGCCGGTGGTCTCGAACAGTAGACCGGCGAGTGCGGAGCCGATGGCG
>QHSM01000067.1 GCA_003221595.1 Candidatus Rokuibacteriota bacterium
GCTGCTGGGCTGGGGCTCGACCGAGGGCGTCATCCACGAGGCCATGCAGCAGATCTCGGCCGCGGGCGTCTCGGTCAGTAATCTACAAATCCGGTGGCTGGTCCCGCTGCACACCGAGGCGATCGACTCGATCCTGTCCAGGTGCCGCAAGGTCATCATCGTCGAGAACAACTACAGCGGCCAGTTCGCGCGCTATCTGAGATCGGAGACCGGCTTCGCCGCGGCCGGGCACATCAGAAAGTACGACGGCGAGCCGTTCATGCCGCACCACATCGCGGACGGCGTCAAAGCCATCCTGGCAGGCTCCACGAAGCTCTACGTGCCCGTGCACGAGATCCAGGTTTAAGGAGACGACCATTGGCCACCGTGGTTGAGACCGAAACGCGCGTCAAGGTAACGATCAAGGACCTCAAGGGCAAGGTCGATCCCGACTGGTGCCCAGGCTGCGGCGACTTCGGCGTGCTGGCGGCCCTGAAGCAGGCGATCGTCGAGGCCGGGCTCGAGCCCCACAAAGTCCTGACCGTCAGCGGCATCGGCTGCTCGTCGAACCTGCCAGGCTATCTCAACACGTACGGCATGCATACCCTGCACGGCCGCTCGCTGGCCGTGGCCACCGGCGCCCAGCTCGCCAACCACGAGCTGAAGGTCGTCGTGACCGGCGGCGACGGCGACGGCTACGGCATCGGCGGCAATCACTTCGTGCACGCCATGCGCCGCAACGTCGACGTGACCTACGTCGTCATGAACAACCAGATCTACGGGCTGACGACCGGGCAGCTCTCGCCGACCAGCATCAAGGGGATGAACACGAAGAGCACCCCCTTCGGGAGCGTCGAGAACCCGATCAACCCGATCCCGCTGGCCATCGCGGCCGGCGCGACGTACGTCGCCCGCGGCTTCACCGGTCAGCAGAAGCAGCTGGTCGAGCTGATCAAGGGGGGCTTGCTGCACCGGGGCTTCGCCCTCATCGACACCTTCAGCCCCTGCGTCACGTACAACCACGACAACACCCACGAGTTCTTCAAGCAGCGGACCAAGCGGCTCGACGAGATGGGCCACGACCCCTCGAATCTGCAGAAGGCCATCGAGCGCGGCTGGCAGTGGGGCGACGAGATCCCCATCGGCCTCTTCTGGAAGCGCGAGGACCTGCCTTCCCTCGATCAGCTCGAGCCGGTTCTCGGTAACGGCGGTCCGCTCGCGCACCGTCCGCTGGGCATCGCGCCGGACATGGCGCAGGCCCTCATCAAGGAGCTGATGTAGCGGCTAACGGGCGCGCTGAGCCGAGAGACCTTCGCGCTCGAGATATCGCCAGATCGCCTCGGCGACCACGCGATTGCCGGCGGCGGTGTAGTGACGCGACACCAGGGTGTCGAGGCGGGCGTCGCCGCTGCCGAGGCTTTCCACGAGGTCGATGACCCGGATGCCGCGCTTGCGGCAGTGGTCGATCAGCGCCGCGTAGTGCCGGGATCCGTCGCGCCGGAACCTCTCCACATCGCGGCGGCGCGGATAGACGACGACGATCGGTAGCGAGCCGTTGCGGCTCACCGTGGCCGCGAACGCCTCCACGATCGCCGCGGTGACCCGGAACGGCTCTCCGCTCGTGTCGTAGCTCCCCCCGCTGACGCCCAGACGCCAGTCGGCCCACGCCCAGCGGACGCTCTTGAGCACGCGCATCAGCGGCAGATCGAACGCGCCCTCGTGCGGCCGCACCTGGAAGAACAGATCGTGAGCGCCGAGCCGGGGCAGCTCGCGCTCCGGGTGGGCCAGGAGCTCCTGGTAGCCCGCCAGATCGGGCATGGGGTTCTCCACCAGCGCCAGCCGGCCCTGGTCGAGCACGTAACGCGGCTTGGCGAGGGCCAGCCCGCTGTTCGGCACGTAGAACGGGCGATAGACGTTCACGTGGCGAAAGAGGTTCTCGGGCATGAAGCCGATGAGCACCACGTGGGCGCCGTAATCGGCTCCATCGTGCTGGTAGCGGAGGAAGGCCTGATCGAGCCCGTACGCGCCGACCCCGAAGTTCATCGCCTCCACGGCGGGGTGCGCCTGCATCAGTATTGCCTGCCAGGTCTCCTCGTTGCTCACCTCGTCGCCATGCGTGAAGGAGTCGCCGAAGGCGGCGATGCGGAGCGAGCCGGGTGGCGGAACGCGCGCGAACTCCCGATCGGCGCGGACGCCCTGGGCGTTCGCACGGTAGGGCTCGCCGCGGCCGCCCGGCTTGATCGTCCAGCCGAGGGCCGCGCTGTAGGTCAGATAGTCCAGATCGTCGGCGAGAATCCGGCCGAGATCGCGCTGGTGGCGGTCGGGGATGGAGCGGACGGAAAGACTCTTGGTCCGGATGCCGGCCAGCCGCTCCAGAACGAACAGCCCCCCGGCCATCGACAGCTCGAGGCCGGCCCACAGGAGGAGAATCAGGACCGCCCACCGCGCGAGCTTCACGGCGGCCGTCCGCTACGCCCGGTCCCCGATCACGGCGACGGCCTGGATCTCGATCTCCATGCCGGGCCGCGCGAAGTTGGTGACGGTGATGAGCGCGCTCCCGGGATAGTTCCCGTCGGGGAACTTCGGCTTGCGCAGCTCGACGAACCGGTCGCCGTAGCGCGGCTCCTTGATGAAGACCGTCATGGTGACGAGGTTCGCGAGCGTGCCGCCGACCCGGCGCAGCGTCTGGTCGATCAGCGCGAACACGCGATGCGTCTGGGCCTCGAAGTTGCCGGCGATGTCCTTGCCGTCGCCGTCGACGGTGGCGGTCTGGCCGGCCAGCCAGACGACCCGGCCGCCCTCGGTGATGACGGCCGGCGAGTACGCCCGGTTCTTCTGCGCGTCGGTGCCCTCGAGATACTTCGCCATGTCGGCTCCTTTGGCCCAACCGCAAGATCGCGCGTCAGCTCGGCCGGCCGCCGCTCTTCAGTCGGATGCGCCGCGCGGCGGTGGCGACCGTATCGATGCCGCCGTCGCCCGGCACGCAGCCGTAATCACGCTCGGCGCCCTCGGCGGTAATGTAGCCGCGGTCGAGATCGCGCTGCACCTCGTCCGTTGGACGATCGAGCGGATCGCCGTAGCCGGCGCCGCCGGCCAGCCGAAGCTCGAGAATCTGGTCGGGTGCCGCGAGCGTCACGAGCGCGCCGATGCCGTAGTCGTGGACGACCCCGCCCGCCGGATCGAGCATCACACCGCGCACGGGTCCACCAGGGCGACCGCCGAAGAGGCCCGGGGTCCGCGTCAGCACCCCGTCGGGGTGCAGGCTGGCGAGTGTCGGAAGACCGTCGTCGAGAAGCTTGCGGACGCGAACGACCTGGCCGAGACCGCCCCGATGACAGCCCGCGCCGCCGGTGTCGGCGACCAGGCCTTTCTCGAGGACGAGCACCGGCGTGCGCGTCTCGAAGAGCTCGACGGACGTGTTCGCGGCGCTGGTCGGCCAGAGCAGCGCCGACTTCCCGTCGCCGTGCGCCCACGCTCCCTGACCGCCGCCCTGGAAGAGGTGGTCGTTGTAGACGCGGCCGTCGGGTCCGACGCCGTATGCCAGCAGCGAGGCCGGAAGGCCCGTGAAGGCCTGGACCTGGTTCGGGATCGCGCGCGCCAGCGCCATGAAGATATTGGGGGCGATGTACCAGCCGGTGCGCGTGCGCGTGTTGACGGCCATCGGTTTGGCGCAGTTCATGATGCTGCCCTCGGGCGCGACGACCGTGAACGGGCGGTAGGAGCCGGCGTTGGCGGGCACGCCCGGGGACAGAATGCACTTGAGCGGGTACGTGGTGTGGGCGGCGGCGTAGCCGAAGGTGCAGTTCGACCCACCGCGCAAGGCCTGCGGCGGCGCGCCCGCGAAGTCGACGGTGATCGCGTCGCCGCGCACGACGATCTCGACGGGCAGGCGCTGCGGCGTCCCCATGCCGTCGCTCCAGATCTCGCTCGCGTACACACCGTCGGGCACCCGGCCAATGGCCTCGCGCATCGCGGCCTCGGCCCGGTTCTGGATCACGGTGGCCAGCGCCTCGAGGTCCTCGAGGCCGTATTCCGTCATGAAGTCGAGCAGGCGACGGGCTCCGGACGCGTTGGCCGACACCATGGCGTGGATGTCGCCGATCACCTGCTCGCTCTTCCGGACGTTCTCGGCGAGCAGGGTCATGAGGTCCTCGTTCAGGACGCCCGCCCGGTAAAGCTTCATCGGTGGGATTTGAAAGCCTTCCTCGTAGATCTCGCGCGCGTTGAGGCTATCTTTGGTGCCGCCGATGTCGGTGACGTGACCGATGGTGCCGATGATGGCCACGACGGTCCCGTCGCGGAAGACCGGCGTGACGATCGCCATGTCGAACAGGTGGCCGGCGCAGATCCACGGGTCATTGGTCGTCAGGATGTCGCCGGGCTTGAGCGTCTCCACCGGGAACCGGGCCAGGATCGCCTTGACCGCCAGTGGCAGCGTCAGGTTGAAGACGGGCATCGCGCGGGGCGAGTGGGCCAGTGAGTTGCCGCGCGCGTCGAGGACCTCACACGCGAAGTCCTGGGCCTCGCCGATGATCAGGGAGAACGCGGTCCGCCAGACGGTGAGCCAGCACTCCTCGACGATGTTGACCAGCCGGCTCCACATGATTTCGAGCCCGATGGGGTCGCGCTCGATTCGGGCCATGGCTTGCTCGAAGGGCGGGGCGGCCGTCCGAAGCGGCTCCGGCGGGGTACCCTGCGCGATGGTCAATCGCAGGTTGAGGCCGTCATCGACGACGAGCCGGTCTCCCGGTGGCACCACCGTCGTCGACTCGCGCTCCTCCACGATCACGGGCCCCTCGAGGGCGTCCCCCGGCCGCAGCGCGTAGCGCTCGTAGACCGGCGTCTCCACCCAGCCTCCGGACTCGCCGAACCAGGCGCGGCGATGGGTCTTGGCAGAGACGCGCGTGGTCGGATCACGTCGCAACGGGGTCACCCCGTCGGGACCGTCGACTCGGATGTCTGCGGCGCGAATCGTGGGGGCGGGACCCGAGCAGAGGACGCGCCAGTTCACGGCCTGGATCACGGTGCCGGTGTAGAGGTGAGTGTAGAGCCGCGTATATTCGGTCGCGAACGCATCGTTGACGGCGCTCAGGTTCTCGCGCGCGAGCGTCGCGCCGGGCAGCGTCACCGTGATGTCGTGAACCTGGCCGAGCAGACGCATCTCGGCTCGTCGCGTGACGGTGACTTCGCTCGGCGCGACGTCGGCGTCGGTCAGCAGCGCGCGCCCCTTCGCCTCCAGATCGCCGAGCAGGGCGTTGACCGCGTCGAGATCCAGCTCGTCGAGCACGCCCGGCAGCGAGGTGACGAACTCGAAGCTGATGGGCGCCACGAGGAAACCGAGCGCCGAGGCCGCACCCGATGCCGGCGGGATCAGGACCTCGCGCACGCCGAGGATGCGCGCGACACGGGCCGCGTGCGCGGGGCCGGCGCCCCCGAATCCGAGCATCGCGTAACGCCGGGGGTCGCGTCCCTTCTCGATGATGTGGACGCGGGCCGCTGCGGCCATGCTCTCGCAGACGATCGTGTAGACACCCCACGCCGCGTCGACGGGGGACAGCCGGAGTGGCTCGGCCACGCGGGTCAGCGCGGCCTCCGCCGCGGCCCGGTCAAGACGCATGCGTCCGCCCAGGAAGAAGTCGGAATCGAGGTAGCCGAGCAGCAGGTTGGCGTCGGTGACCGTCGGCTCCTTGCCGCCGAGACCGTAACAGGCCGGCCCGGGATCGGCCCCGGCGCTTCGGGGGCCCACCTTGAGCAGACCGAGCTGGTCTACGTGCGCGATGCTGCCGCCCCCCGCGCCGATCTCGATCATGTCGATCACGGGCGCCTTGATCGGCAGACCGCTGCCCTTCTTGAAGCGGTGGACGCGCGCGGCCTCCATCATGGGCGCCACGTCGGGCCGGCCGCCCTGGATCAGGCATGCCTTGGCGGTGGTGCCGCCCATGTCGAACGAGATCACATCGCGGTGGTCCGCCTGGGCGCCGAAAAACGCCGTGGCCAGCCCGCCGCCGGCCGGTCCCGACTCCAGCAATCGCACGGGGAATTCGCGCGCCATGCGAGGTGAGGCGGTACCTCCCGAGGACTGCATCAGGTCGAAACGGCCCTGGAAGCCGCGCTCGCCGAGCGCGTCCTCCAGGCGGGCGACATAGCGGTCCATGAGGGGCTGGACGTACGCGTTCGCGGCCGTCGTCGTGCTCCGCTCGTACTCGCGCAGCTCCGGCACCACCTCGCAGGAGAGCGACACCGAAAGCTCGGGGAATTCACGCGCCAGAAGATCCTTGACCGCCCGCTCGTGGGCCGGGTTCTTGTACGAGTGAAGGAAGCAGACGGCCAATGCTTCCACCCCGCGCGTGACCAGGTCGGCGACCTCGCGGCGCACCTGGTCGAGGTCGATCGGCACGCTGACCGCGCCGTCTCGGGTCATCCGCTCGTCGATCTCGCGACGGAGGTCCCGGGGCACCAGGGGCTCGGGGAACTGCAGAAAAAGATCGTAGATGTCGTAGCGTTGCTCGATTCCCATCTCGAGCGTGTCGCGGAAGCCCCGTGTCGTGAGAAGCGCAAGCCTGGCGCCCGTCCGCTCGATGATGGCGTTGGTGACCAGCGTCGTCCCGTGGACGAGTTGACCAATCTGAGACAGCGTGAGTCCGGCGGCGCGAAGCAGCTCGTCCAGTCCCACCAGTGCGCCGATGGACGGATCTTTGGGCGTCGTCAGGCACTTGTGGATCCTGACTCGCCCGCTCATCGCGTCCAGCAGCACGAAGTCAGTGAATGTTCCCCCGATGTCGACGCCGATCCGATACCGAGCTTCGGGCTGCGCCGCAATCATTGGCGACCTCCCCAGTACAGCGACTCGAGCCCGACCAGCCGTTCGGTCATCAGCACCACGGCGAGGGTGATCAGGATGTTCACGGTGCCGACGGCCGCGGCGGTCGGGTCGAAGGAGAAGCGGAGGTAATCGAAAACCTGGATCGGGAGGGTGGTGGTCCCGACGCCGCTCAAGAGGAGGGAGATTGGAAACTGGTCGAACGAGGTGATGAACGAGAAGACGGCCCCGGAAATAACCCCGCCCTTGATGATCGGCAGTGTGATCCGTCGAAACGTCGTGATGCTCCCGGCGCCGAGACTACGCGCAGCCTCTTCCAGCGAGCGGTCGAAGTTGTAGAGAACCGCGACCACCGTCAGGAAGACGTAGGGTGTGCACACCACCACGTGACCGATGAGGAGGCCGACGTAGGTCGTTCCGCCCAGCCCGATCGCGTAGTAAAAGATCAGGAGCGCGAGCGACGTCATGATCCCCGGAAGCTGCAGCGGTGCCACCAGGAGCATCCGGAGCCCGTCTTTTCGCCGGGCGTGGCGGACGACGTAGAGCGCTGCCGCCGTTCCGATGATCGTTGTGATGATGGTCGTGAGCGCGGCCAGGCGGAGGCTGAAGAAGAACGACCGGACGAACGGCTCGCTGTTCAGCAACTTGGCATACCACTGCAGCGACAAGCCCGCGGGCGGAAAGACGAGAAACCGCCCGGCATTGAGGCTGGCGGCGACGACGATCACGATCGGTGCGACGAGGAACCCGTAGAGCAGTGCGATCAGCGTGAGAAACACGGCGCGCGCGAGCCGGCGGCGCCTCATCACGCCGAGAGCCCTCGCATGGCGCGGTTCATCAGCCTGAAGTAGAGCCCGATGCAGGCCAGTGAGGCGGCGAAGAGGATGACCGCCTGGGCGGCCGCACTCGGCCAGTTGTGGACGTCGACGGCGGTCTGCACGACCAGCAGCGGAGTCGTGATGACTTTGAAACCGCCGAGCAGCACCGGAATCACGTACGAGCTGACGGCGAGCACGAAGACGAGCAGGCAGCCGGCGAAGATCCCGGGGAGCGAGAGCGGAAACACGATGCGCCAGAAGACCATGGTGGACGAGGCGCCCAGGCTCCGGGCGGCCAGCTCGAGGTCGGGCGGGATGTTCTGCAGCGCTCCGGAGAGGGAGAGCACCATGAATGGCAGGTAGATGTGCACGGTGCCGACCAGCACCCCGAACTCGTTGTACATGAGCTTGAGGCCCAGGGGGGCGAGGCCCCAGTGCTTGACGACGGAGTTGATCAGCCCGTTGTCGGCCAGGAGAACCATCCAGCCGAAACTCCGGATGACGACGCCGACGAGCAGCGGCGAGAGCAGGAGCACCAGCAACATGCCCTTCGTCCGGCTGCTGGCTCGGGCGAGGTTGTAGGCGAGCGGATAGCCGAGGAGCAGCGTGAAGAGCGTGGTGAGGAAGCCGAGCTTGAGCGTCCGCCAGAGAATCCACCACTGGAACGCGTCGCCGAGAGCGCTCGTGTAGTTTCCCAGCGTGGGGACGGAAACGTAGGGCTCTGCTTTCCCCGGTGTCAGGAAGCTCATGGCGACCAGGTTAGCGTAAGGAAGCACGAAGAAAACCACGACGACCGCGAGCGCCGGCACGATGAGGAACCAGGGGCGCCCGCGCCGCGTCAGCGTACCCGCTCCTCGCGTGCCGGCACCGACCACGTCGAGTGGGGCTGAAAGGCCGCCTCGACCGCGTCGCCCACGGCGAGCGGCGCGTGCGGGTCGCCCTGCACGCGTAGCACGACCCCGGCCGCCACCTCCACGCGGTAGTCGACGAGGTTACCGAGAAACGCACGCGCGCGCACCACGCCCTGGAGCCGATTCATCGTCGGGTCGGAGCTCCGCGGTCCGCCCCCCGAGCGTCCCCTCGATGAAGTTGGTGAGTCCGATGAACTCCGCGACCATCCACGTGTGCGGACAGTTGTAGATTTCCTGCGGCGCGGCCAGCTGGTGAATCTTGCCGTTGAACATCACCGCGATACGATCAGCGATCACCATCGCCTCCGCCTGGTCGTGGGTGACGTAGATGGTGGTGATGCCGACCTCCTGCTGGAGCGAGCGCACGTAAAACCGCATCTCCTCCCGGAGCTTGGCGTCGAGATTGGCGAGGGGCTCGTCGAGCAGCAAGACGTCGGGCGCGACGACGAGCGCCCGCGCAAGGGCAGCGCGCTGCTGCTGGCCCCCCGAAAGCTGGCGCGGGTAGCGGCCCTCGAGGCCGGTGAGCTGGACTTTGGCCAGCGTGGTCGCCACCCGTGAGCGGATGGTCGGCGCCGCCTCCTTGCGCATCTCGAGGCCGAAGGCCACGTTCTCCGCGACCGTCATGTGCGGGAACAGCGCGTAGTTCTGAAAGACCATTCCGATGTTGCGTCGCTCCGGCTGAAGCTCGGTGACGCGCCGGTCGTCGAAGTCGATCTCCCCGGCATCCGGGAGCTCGAAGCCGGCGATGAGGCGCAGGGTGGTTGTCTTGCCGCAGCCCGAGGGGCCGAGGAGCGCCACCAGCTCGCCGTTGTGCACGTCGAGGTTGAGGTCGTCGACGGCAACGACGCTACCGAAGCGCTTCGTCAGGCCTGTGAGGGCGATGGCCGACATCGGGCCGAGGGCGGGTCAGGTGGACATCTCGCGGTTCCAACGGTCGATCAGCTTCGGCTTCTGGTCATTGATCCAGAGCCAGTCCCACTGGAGGATCTTTGGGATGTCCGCCTGAGTGACCGGCATGATCGGTTTGAGCTCGTCGGGCATCTTGACTCGCGTATTGGCGGGCAGCCAGTAGAACTGGCGCAACCACGTTTCCTGCGTCTCCCGCTTGAGCATCCAGTTCACGTACGCAAACGCGGCGGGCTTGTTCTTCGAGCCCGCCGTGACCGCGACGTCCTGCTCGAACATGAGCATGCCCTCGGCGGGCGCCACCCAACCAATGGGCGCTCCCGCCTTCTGCAGGCGCACGGCCGCCGGCATGTCCAGGATGCCGATCAGCACCTCGCCCTGAACGAGCAGCTTCTCCATGTCGCCGGAGAAATCGGTCTGCTTGAAGGGCTTGAGCTCCGCGATCTTCTTGTAGGCGGCGTCGATATCCTTGTCGCCGCCGGTCCAGATCTTGGACGTGAGGCAGATGGTCATCTGCCCGGCCGAGTTGACGATGTTGTAGATTCCGATCTTGCCCTTGTACTCGGGCACGGTCCACAGGTCCTTCCACGCCTTCGGCACCGTCTTGATCTTGTCGACGCGATACGCGAGGCCGATGGGGCCGGCCAGCGCCAGCACCCCTGTGTCGTCTTTGATCCTGAGGTTCGGCGCCACGTCCTTGAGGTTGGGCACGAGCTCGTGCGGCAGCTTCGTGTAACGTCCCTCCGCGCGAAGGGGCGCCGCCCAGACCTCGTTCGTGGTGACGACATCGAAGGGAGGATTGTCCTTGCCGGCCGCCTTCAACTTCGCCACCCAGTCCTTGGACAGACCGATGGCGAGCTCGACCTTGACGCCCGGATGCTCCTTCTCGAAGGCGGGCACGATCGTGCTGCGCATGAACTCCTCCCACGGCCCGCCGTAGCTCGTGAGGGTCAGGGTGCCCCCGACCTGCGCCCCGGCCTCGCGGCCCGGGGCGCCGAGGGCGACGACTGCGCCGGCGATCAGCGAGCTCTTGAGAAAGCTTCGACGGCCGAGCCGCGCACGACGCTTCGGACGAGGCGGGTTGACCATGGCCGTATCTTGTCCCGGCGATCGTACCCCGTCAAGCGACGCAGCGGCGGCTCGTTGAACGTGAGCCCTTCCAACCGGTAGGTTATGACTCTGATAGACTTCCCGGCGTAAATCCCGCGGCGATTGAAGGAGTGTCGGCGATGGATCTCGGCCTGAAGGGGCGAGTGGCGCTGGTCACCGGAGGCAGCAAGGGCATCGGCAAGGCGGTCGCGCGCGGTCTCGCCGAGGAAGGCGTCCGGGTGGCGGTCTGCGCGCGGAGCAAGGCGTCGCTCGAGGAGGCGGCGCGGGAGCTCGCCGGCGCGACCGGGGCGGACGTCTTCGCGGTCGCGGGCGATCTGACGCGGCCCGACGACGTCCAGCGGATCGTCGACGCGACGGTCGCCCGCTTCGGCCGGATCGACATCCTCGTCAACAACGCCGGCGCGGCGCCGGGCGGCGAGATCCTCGACCTGACGGAAGAGGACTGGCAGAAGGCGCTGCAGCTCAAGTTCATGGGCTACGTCCGGTGCATCAAGGCGGTGATCCCGCACATGCAGCGGCAGGGCGGCGGCCGGATCGTCAACATCGTGGGCAACGACGGCGTGAAGCCGATCGGGATCGAGCTCTCGCCGAGCGCGGCGAACGCCGCCGACCTCGCGATGACGGTCGCGCTGGCCGAGCAGTACGGCCGCCAGAACATCCTCGTGAACGCGATCAATCCCGGACCGGTCGCCACCGAGCGGTGGGGCCAGCTCATCGACGGGATCGCGCGCATGCGCAAGATCAGCGTCAACGAGGCGCAGCAGCGCGCCGAGCGCAGCATCCCGCTGGGCCGGATCTGCACGCCGGAGGAAGTGGCGAACGTGGCGGTGTTCGTGGCCTCGCCCCGCGCCAGCTTCATGAACGGGGCGATCATCACCCTCGACGGCGGCCAGCGGAAAGCGCTCCTGGACTGACGGCGGCGTGATCGTCGACGTCCACGTCCACTACATCGCGCCCGAGGTCTTCGAGTCGCTCCGGCGCCGCGGCGCGAGCGGCGGCGTCCGGCTGCTCCCGGGCGAGGGCGTGCGGCTCGAGGTCGGCGACGAGGCGCCGACGCGGCCGCTCCTGCCCGCGCTGTACACGCTCGACCTCCACGCCAAGTTCTTCGCCGAGCAGGGGATCGACGCCGCGGTATTCGGGCCGTTGATGGACGTGGCGGGCTATTCGCTGCCGCCGGCGCAGGCGGCGGCGTGGAGCCGGCTCCAGAACGAGGCGCTGGCCGCCGCGCTCCACGGCGCACCCGGCGCTCACCGCGGGCTCGCGACCGTACCGCTGCAAGATCCGGCGCTGGCCGCCACCGAGCTCACCGTGGCGGTGCGCGACCTCGGGCTGCGCGGCGCCATGGTCGATCCGAACGCGCTCGGGCGATCGCTCGGCGACCCGGCGTTCGATCCGTTCTGGAAGGCCGCCGCCGACCTCCGGGCGCCGGTCGTGCTCCATCCCTTCCTGCTCGAGGCGGTCGAGCGGTTCGGCCGTCACTACCTGCACAACCTGATCGGCTATCCGTTCGAGACGACGCTGGCCGCGGCCAGCCTCATCCTGGGCGGGACCCTCGATCGGTTTCCCGCGCTCGACGTGGTGCTCGTGCACGGCGGCGGCTTTCTGCCCTATCACATTGGCCGCTTCGACCGCGCGCACCAGACCCGGCCCGAGGCGCGTGCCGACGGCGCGGGAGTGCCGAGCGGCTACCTCCGGCGCTTCCACTACGACACGCTCGTGCAGCGGCCGGACGCCCTCGGCTATCTCGTCCGGACCGTCGGCCACGATCGGGTCGTGCTCGGCAGCGATCATCCCTTCTGGATGGGCGATCCCGATCCGCTCCGCGTCGTGCGCGAGGCGCGCCTGGCCGCCGGCGAGGAGGCCGCGATTCTCGGCGGCAACGCGGCGCGGCTCTTCCGCCTGGCCTCTCGATGATCGGCCTGCCGATCAAGCGAAAGGAAGACTTCCGGCTCCTGACCGGGCGCGGGAAATACGCCGCCGACGTCCGTCTGCCCGGCCTGCTGCACGCGGCGGTTCTCAGGTCTCCGCATCCTCACGCGCGGATCGCGGCCATCCGCGCCGGGGCGGCGCGCGCGCTTCCCGGCGTCGCGGCCGTGATCACCGCCGACGATCTCGGCGCGGTCGGCCGGATTCCCGTGCGGCTCGGGCAGCGCGCCGGCGCCGGCCCCAACGCCTGCCTGCAGCCGCCCCTCGCCACCGGACTCGTCCGCTACGTCGGCGAGCCGGTCGCCTTCGTGGTCGCGGCCAGCCGCTACCTCGCCGAGGACGCGCTGGAGCTGATCGAGATCGACTGGGAGCTTCTGCCCGTCGTCGCCGACGCGCGCCGCGCGACCGATCCGGGCGTGCCGGTGCTCCACCCCGCCGCCGGCGGAAACGTCATCGAGCGGCTGAAGGCGCGCGCCGGCAACGCGGAGAGCGGGCTTGCCGCCGCCGAGCGCCGTCTCTCCGAGCGCTTGGCCGACCTGCTCGGCCATCCCGAGCATCTGATCCACTTCATCGAGCTCGAGGTCGGCGGCGGCTTCGGCGTGCGCGGCGAATTCTATCCCGAGGACCTCGTCGTGCCGTGGACGGCCATGCGACTGGGGCGCCCCGTGCAGTGGATCGAGGACCGGCGCGAGCACCTGATGGCGGCGAACCACTCGCGACAGCAGTACCACGAGGTCGAGATCGGCGTGCGGCGCGACGGCACGATCGTGGCGCTGCGCGACCGCTTCACCGTCGATCTCGGCGGCTACATCAGGACGCACGGCGTCGTCGTTCCCGAGCTGACGATGGCGCTCCTGCCCGGGCCCTATCGCATCCCGAACTACGCGTTCGAGCAGGCGCTGGCCGCAGCGGACTACAAGGCCGTGCGCGCCGAGCAGGCGCGGGCCCGGGGCGAGGGGCGCTATCTCGGGATCGGCTTTGGCTGCGTCCTGGAGAAGGCCGGGCTCGGCCCGTGGGAATACGCACGCGTCGAGGTCGACGGCTCGGGCCGCGTCGTGGTCTACTCCGGCGTCGCCGCGGTCGGGCAGGGGATCGAGACCACCCTGGCCCAGGTCGTCGCCGGAGAACTCTCCATGTCCGCCGATGACGTCACGGTCGTTCACGGTGACAGCGCCCGGGTCCCCTTCGGCATC
>QHSM01000744.1 GCA_003221595.1 Candidatus Rokuibacteriota bacterium
TGCCTTGACTTGCGTCCTCAACGGTCGATATACTGACCCGGCTTGCGTGAAAATTCGTTTGTTGGCACAGGTTTACCTCTCATGATCGTTCGGGTTCCAGATATACCGACAGAGGGGCTGAGCGTGACCGACGTGGGTGCGCTCGGGCCAGTGTACCGAGACCCGACGTGGCGGCTCGAGCGGGTCGAGCTGCGCCTGGCGCGGGACGGCGTCGAGGTCTTCGTGACCGGCGAGCTCAGCGCGGCGGTGTCGCAGGCGTGCGGCCGCTGCCTCGAGCCCGTGCCCGTCGTCGCGGTGACCGCCGCCCTGGACGTGCGGCTGATCCCGCGCCCGGCCACCGCCGACAGCGTCGAGCTCGCCCCCGACGACCTGGATGTCGACTTCTACGACAAGGACGAGATCGACGTCGGGCTCATCATCGAGACCGAGACGTCGCTGGCGCTGCCCATGAAGCCCCTGTGTCGCGAGGGATGTCTCGGGCTCTGTCCGGTTTGCGGTGGCAACCGGAACCTGGTTCAGTGTGACTGCCAACAGCGGGCGCCGGATCCGCGTCTGGCGGCCCTCAAGAATCTGGCTGCGCGGTTCCCGCGCTAGGAGAGATCGCATGCCTCTGCCGAAACGACGCCATTCGAAGACGCGCGGCCGCAAGCGCCGCACCCACTACAAGCTCGCCGCGCCGACGCGCTCGGTGTGCCCGCAGTGTCGCGAGACGAAGCTGCCGCACCATGTCTGCCCGCACTGCGGGTACTACAAGGGCCGGGAGATCGTCGCCGTCGAAGGGACGTAGTCGGGTCGACGCCGCCATCATGAAGATCGCGGTGGACGCGATGGGAGGCGATCACGGGCCGCGGGTCGTCGTCGAGGGCTCGGTCGCGGCCGTTCGGGAGTTCGGCGCGTCCGTCGCCCTCGTGGGTGACCGGGCCGCGATCGAGCGCGAGGTCGTCCGGCTGGACGCCCAGGGCCTGGCGATCGAAGTGCACCATGCCTCGCAGGTCGTCGGAATGGCCGAGAGCCCGTCGCACGCGCTCCGGCGCAAGCGCGACTCGTCCCTGCGCGTGGCGGCGGAGCTGGTCAAGGCGGGCGAGGCGGCCGCCTTCATCTCGGCCGGCAACACCGGCGCCGCGATGGCGATCGCCATGTTCGTGATCGGGGTGCTGCCCGGGATCGACCGGCCGGCGATCGCCGCGGTGCTCCCGAATCTCCGCAAGTTCACGATCCTGCTCGACGCCGGCGCCAACGTCGATCCCAAGGCCGAGCACCTCCTGCAGTTCGCGGTCATGGGCCACGTCTACGCGCGGGACATCCTCGGGCTCGACAGCCCGCGCGTCGGGCTCCTCTCGGTCGGCGAGGAGGAGGGGAAGGGTAACGAGCTCACGAAGGAGGCGTACGAGCAGCTGCGCGAGTCGTCCCTAAACTTCGTGGGGAACGTGGAGGGCCGCGACATCTACAACGGCCGCTGCGACGTCATCGTCACCGACGGCTTCACCGGCAACGTCGCGCTGAAGATCTCCGAGAGCCTCGCCGACATGCTGGGCGCGATGCTCAAGGAAGAGCTCACGCGGGACGCGCGCTCGAAGCTCGGCGCCAAGCTGGCGATGCCGGCGTTCGCGCGATTCCGCCGGCGCGTCGACTACACCGAGATGGGCGGCGCTCCGCTGCTCGGCATTGACGGCGCCGCCAT
>QHSM01000068.1 GCA_003221595.1 Candidatus Rokuibacteriota bacterium
CTCCCGTCGAGCCGGCCCTGAAAGGGCTGACCGTCCTGGCGGCGGCGCTGGTCTACGCGCAGATCGTGTTCGGGGCTCTGCTGACCCACACGGGCCGCATCGACCTGCACCTGGCCGGCGCGGTTCTCGTCTTCGCGCTGGTGCCGATCGTGACGGCGAGGCTCCGCCGAAGCGGCGACGCCGTGGCGGTGCCGGTCTCGCGGCTTCTTCTGGTCCTGCTCGGGATCCAGCTCCTGCTCGGCGTCGGAAGCTTCCTGGCGCGGTTCTCGTCGCTCTGGATTCCGGGCGAGCAGCTGACGGTGATCGCCCTGCCGGTGGCGCACCGGTTCGTCGGCAGTCTCATCCTGGCCGCCACCGTGGCCCTCAGCGTGCGAGCCTCGGGCATCGTCGCGAATCGGCAGGCCGAGGGCGGAATCACGACGACGCTGGGGCCGGACGAGAGCCGGATCGCCGCTCACGCCGGGGACGAGGCGATCTCCTGGAGCCCGCGCCGATGACCCCGACCGAAGCGATCGTCGTCGCGCAGGCGCGCGACCGCCGTCGCGTCGTCGCCGACCTGATCACCCTCACGAAGCCGCGCGTCGTCCTCATGATTCTGGTAACGACCGTCGTCGGCTACTACGTCGGCCTGGCCGGCGCGCCGGACTATGCCCGGCTCGTTCACCTGCTGGTGGGCACGTTGCTGGCGGCCGGCGGGACCCTCGCGCTGAACCAGTACTGGGAGCGGGACGTGGACGCCCGGATGGAGCGCACGCGCGTGCGCCCGCTGCCGGAGGGGCGGCTCGCGCCGCTCGAGGCGCTCCTCTTCGGCACCGCGGTCACGGTCGCCGGGCTCGTCTACCTCGGAGCCTTCGTGAGCCCGCTGGTGATGCTCGTGACCGCGGCTACCACGGGGCTCTACCTTTTCGCGTACACCCCGCTCAAGCTCCGGACGCCGCTCTGCACGATCGTCGGCGCCGTGCCGGGAGCGCTGCCGCCGGTGGCGGGCTGGGTCGCGTCGCGCGAGGCCTTCGGGATCGGCGCCTGGGTGCTGTTCGGCATCCTGTTCCTCTGGCAATTGCCCCACACGCTCGCCATCGCGCGCCTGTATCGCGACGACTACGCCCGGGCCGGCGTACGGCTCCTGCCCGTCGTCGACGCCGAGGGAACCAGTACCGAGCGGCAGATCGTCACCGGCTGCCTGGCGCTGCTCGCCGTGAGCCTTCTGCCCACGCTGATCGGGCTGGCCGGTCCGATCTACTTCGTCGGCGCCTTCCTGCTCGGCACGGCCTTCGTCGTGCTCGGCACGCGCCAGGCCCTGACGCCGTCGGCGGCCTCGGCGCGGCGTGTCCTGTTCGCGTCGCTCCTGTACCTGCCGGTCCTCCTCGCCCTCCTGGCCTTCGACAAGGTATGACGAGCGACGCGCGGAATCGACAGACGCTGCGGGCGCTGCTGACGATCATCGGCGCGCTCGTCGTGTCGGCGTTCCTCATCGGGATCCGCTGGTGACGACCCTCACCGAGACGCCGCCGGTTGCCCGGCGCACCAACGGAGGCCGCATACCGCCGCTCCCGCCGACGGGTGGGGGCGACGGGCCCGAGCGCGAGCCGGGGCCGGGGCGCCCGCGGCTGGACAACATCAGCGTCGCGATGCTGTTCCTCATCTGCGGTGAGATCATGTTCTTCGGCGGCCTCGTCTCGGCCTATCTGGTCCTGCGGGTGACGGCGGCGATGTGGCCGCCGCCGCTCCAGCCGCGCCTGCCGGTCGGCGTCACCGGCGTCAACACGCTGGTGCTGCTCGCGTCCAGCGTCGCGATGCTGGCGGCATCCCGGGCCACCGAGCGAGACGACACGCCGGGACTGGTGCGACGGCTCCTGATCGCCGCGTCGCTCGGAACCGTCTTCCTGATCGTGCAGGGCTACGAATGGGTCCGCCTCGTCAGCTTCGGGCTCACCGTGTCGGCGGGCGCCTACGGCGGAACCTTCTACACGCTGATCGGGACGCACGCGGCGCACGTCATCGCGGCGGTCCTCTGGGCCGGCCTCACCGTGCTGCTCGCCGCGCGCGGGCGGTTCGCCGACGGCCGGACCGGTGCCTTGCGGGCATGCATGATCTACTGGCACTTCGTCGTCCTGCTGTGGCCGATCCTCTACGTCCTGGTGTACTTCGTATGAAGCGCTGGGGACCGGCCGCGCTGGCGGTGCTCTTCACCCCGGGCCTTGCCCGGGCGTGCGCGTCGTGCATCTCGACGCCCTTCGGCGACCAGACCTACACGTGGCCGTACCTCGGTCTCATCCTGCTGCCGTTCGGTCTGATGGCGGCAGTCGCCGGCGTCCTCGCGTACTACGCCGGCTATGGCCCTCGGAGCCTCACCCAGTGGCTCGCGGCTCGTTTCACCGCACCAGACGACCCTGAGATCCTCAAGGAGACGACATGAGTCACGTAGCCTCGATGCACGGGGCGGTGGAACCGGCCGAGTCCCCGCTGACACCCGAGAGCTGGGGAAAGCTCGGCATGTGGATCTTCCTGGCGGGCGACGCCGTCGGGTTCGGCACGCTTCTCGCCGGCTACGGCGCCATGCGGGCCACCAGCGGTGACTGGCCCAGGCCGTTCGACGTCCTCGGTATCAACCTGACGGCCGCGATGACCTTCCTGCTCATCTGCTCGAGCGTGACGATGGTGAAGGCGCTCGAGTGGCTGGGGAAGGGAGACCGGACGCGCGCCCGGGTGCTCCTCTTCCTGACGGCGCTCGGCGGCGCGCTCTTCGTCAGCCTGCAGGCCTACGAGTGGACCCACCTGATCCATCGGGGGCTCCACATCAACGGCAACCCGTGGGGCGCCTCGCTCTTCGGGACGTCGTTCTTCCTGGTGACCGGCTTTCACGGCCTGCACGTCACCGGCGGTGTCATCTACCTGCTGGCGATGATGAGGGTGGTCAAGCGGCGTCCGGTGCCGGCCGCGAGCTACAACGCGGTCGAGATCGCGGGGCTCTACTGGCACTTCGTCGACCTCGTGTGGATCATGGTGTTCACCTTCATGTATCTCCTGTAGGGGGCCTGCGCCATGGCGACCGCAGAGCACAAGCATCCCAACTACATGGCGATCTTCTGGTACCTCGCGATCCTCACCGTGGTCGAGATCGCGGTGATCTACATGCCGCTCTCGAAGTTCACGATCGGCGCGCTGCTGTGCGCGCTCGCGCTCGGCAAGGCGGCGCTCGTCGCGATGTACTTCATGCATCTCCGATTCGAGGCCCGCACCCTCGGTCTGATCGCCGTCACGCCGCTGGTGATCGCGACGCTCCTGGTCTTCGTGCTCCTGCCCGACGGGTTCGCGGTCGTGAAGAAGACCGTCGGCGTCAAGGCGGCCACGACCGAGCCGGCGAAGCACTGAGTGGTCCGTCCCGAGGCCGGCGGCGTGAGCGATGGCCGAGCGGATCGCGACATCGCTGAGTCGGGCGCTGCGCCTCCGGTGTCCCCGCTGCGGGGAAACTCCGCTCTTCCGGGGCTGGTTCGCGATGGCCGAATCGTGCGCGCTCTGCGGGCTTCGATTCGAGCGCGCACAGGGCTACTTCGTCGGCGCGATCTACGTCAACTACGCGGTGACCGCGGTTCTCACGCTCGGACTCTTCTTTCTGCTCTGGGGCCTGACGGCGCTCTCCACGGCGGCCGAGCTCGCGCTGGTGCTGCCCCTGGTGATCGTGTTCCCGCTGTGGTTCTTCCGGTACAGCCGGAGCCTCTGGCTCGCGCTCGAGTGGCTGATCAATCGCGAGCCCTGAGGCGTCCGCGACTGATCGCGACGGCGTGCCTGGCCGTGCTCGCGCTCGCGGCGCCGGTCGGGGCCTACGAGGCGATCACGGTGAAGGACGGCGGCACCGTGACGGGGGTCGTCCGGTTCGTCGGCACCCCGCCGACGCTGAGCCCGATTCCCGTGAACAAGAACCGTGACGTGTGCGGAGACCAGAAGCCGTCCGAGGCGCTGCTGGTCGGCCCGGACCGGGGCGTGCGGGACACCGTGGTCATGATCGAAGGCGTCACCCGCGGCAAGAAGGGCACGGGCGACGTCATCGTCGACAACCGGAACTGCGTCTTCGTCGGCCACGTGACGGCCGTGGTCCCGGGCGATCGCGTGCGGGTGCGCAACCTGGACCCGATTCTCCACAACACGCACGGATATCTCGGCCAGCCCACCGTCTTCAACCTGGCGCTGCCGAACAAGGACCAGATGATCGACATCACGAAGCGGCTCGGGAAGCCGGGCGTGGTGCGCGTGCTGTGCGACGCGCATCCGCACATGTTCGCCTGGATGCTCGTTCACGACAGCCCGTACGTGGCGGTGACCGACGCCGCGGGCGCGTTCCGCATCGGCGACGTGCCGCCGGGGACGTACAAGGTCACGATGTGGCATGCCGGCTTCCGGCCCAAGGGCAACGACAAGGACGGGCGGCCCCTCTACGACGAGCCGCGGACCGTGACGAAAGAGTTGACGATCGCGCCGAAGGCCACGGCGACGGTCGAGTACGAGTTGCGTTGATCCGGTAGCACGAGCTAGACAGGGGGATTGCATGTTCAAGCACATCTGCGTTCCGGTTGACAACTCGGATCACTCGAACCGCGCGATCGACGTGGCGGTCGAGCTCGGCCGGACGAGCGGCGCCCGACTGACCGGCATTCACGTGTACGCCGCGCGACTGCACGACTACCGGTTCAAGCAGATGGAATACACGCTTCCCGAGGAGTACAAGGACGAGACCGAGCTCGAGCGCCAGCGGAAGATCCACGATTCGCTGATCGCGATGGGCCTGCAGCTCATCTCCGAGTCGTACCTGGACGTGATGGCGAAGAAGGCCACGGAAGCCGGCCTCGACTTCGAGCCGAAGATGATCGACGGCAAGCACTACAAGGTCCTCATCGAGGATTGCCAGGCCTCCGACTACGACCTGGTGGTGATGGGCGCCCTCGGCATGGGCGCGGTGAAGGACAGTCAGCTCGGCTCCGTCACCGAGCGGTTCGTCCGGCGCGTGGCCCGCGACACGCTGATCGTGCGCAATACCGACGCGCTGAAGGACCAGCAGGGCGCGATCGTCATCTGCCTCGACGGCTCGCCGCAGTCCTTCAACGGCCTCCGGCTCGGCATCGAGCTCTCCAAGGCGCTCCACCGGCCGCTTCAGGCCATCGCGGTCTACGACCCGTACCTCCACTACGCGATGTTCAACGGCATCGTCGGCGTGCTGAACGAGAAGGCGTCCAAGATCTTCCGCTTCAAGGAGCAGGAGCAGCTCCACGAGGAGATCATCGACACGGGCCTCGCCAAGATCTACCAGTCGCACCTCGAGATCGCCCGGAAGCTCGCCGCCGAGGCGGGGGTGGAGCTGGCCATCACGCTCCTCGACGGCAAGTGCTTCGAGAAGATCCTGACCTTCGTCCGCAAGGAGCAGCCGTGGCTCCTCATCCTCGGGCGGGTCGGTGTGCACTCGGAGGAGAACGAAGCCGACCTCGGCTCCAACACCGAGAACATTCTGCGGCTGGCGCCGTGCAACGTGCTGCTCACCGGCGGCAAGTTCTATCCGCCGCTCGACGTCAAGGCCGAGGAGATCATCTCCTGGACGGAGGAGGCGGAGGCGCGGATGGAGCGCGTACCGCCGCAGGTGAAGGGCGTCGCGCGCACGGCGCTCCTGCGCTACGCCATCGAGCAGGGCCACACCGTCGTCACCAACAAAGTCATCGACGAGGCGATGGCCATCTTCATGCCGACGCGGATGGCCGAGCGGATGCAGATCCTGGCCGAGGACGTCGCGGTCGCGCAGCTTCGCGCCGAGTCCCAGGCGGCCACGGCCATCTGCTCCATCTGCGGCTACACGGTCAAGGGCCCCAATCCCGTCGTCACGTGTCCGGTCTGCAAGGCCGGCGCCGACAAGTTTCAGACGATCTCGCGAGAGGCGGTGGAGGCCATCGCGACCCAGGAGGGCGGCATCGAGTCGGAGGAGGCGCTGCCCGGTGTCCAGGTGAAGTGGTCGGCCGAGGCGCGCGATGCGCTGCGTGAGGTGACCGACGCGTACCTGCGGCGCCGCGCCAAGGCCCGGGTCGAGAAGTACGCGCGCTCGCGCAAGATTCCGGTCATCACCTGTCAGCTCGCGCTGCCGATGATCGAGGAGACCGTCGGGCGGGAGAAGCTCGGCGCGGGCTGGGACACCCTCCTGGCGAAGACCAAGTTCGAGCCGGCCGAGGTGGTCGCGGCGGCGCCGGCCGGCGACGGCCCGCGCTTCGCGTGGACCGAAGACGCGACGGCGCGGCTCGACCGCGTGCCCGCGGGGTTCATGCGCGACATGACGCGCGAAGAAGTGGAGCGGGTCGCGTCCGCCAAGGGTGTCACTACGATCGACCTTGCGGTTTGTGAAGAGGGGATCGGGCACGCTCGCGAGACCATGAACGAAGTCATCGCCGGGTACGTGTCGAACAAGAAACCGCGATAGGCGCAGGGGCCGGTCCTCGTGCTTCACGTGACTGCCACGCTGACTACACGGATTCCGGCCGGCACTCCCCGCCCCCACCCCCGCGCCTCCATGGATCCCAACTGCCACGTCCGCGTGGCCTCCGGTCAGGCCTCCCGTCGTGACTGATTCCTCGTCACCTCCCCCGGGATCGGCTGCGTCGCCAGGAGCGCCGCCGACTGCGCATTCAGCAGAGGACACACGGTCGGCTGTTGGAACCTCGTACACGGCGTATTCCGTGTCGTGGAATCTCACGCAGCGGTGCAATCTGGAGTGCTCGCATTGCTACATGTCGGCGTTCGCGGGGGCCGACACGCGGGGCGAGCTGTCCACGGCGGAGTGCCGGCGCGTGATGGACGAGATCGCGCTCGTCAACCCGAACGTCTTCCTGATCCTCACCGGGGGTGAGCCGCTGCTCCGGAAGGACATCTGGGACATCGCCGCCTACGCGGCGGAGAAGCGGTTCACGACGGTGCTGGGCACCAACGGCGTCCTGCTGCGCGAGCCCGAGGCGAAGCTCATGCGCGCGCACGGGGTCCTCGGCGCGTCGATCAGCCTCGACTCCACCGATCGCGCGAAGCACGACGCGTTTCGCCGCCTGCCGGGCTCGTGGGACGCCGCGGTGCGGGCGACCCGCGTGCTGAGCGACGCCGGCCTCGATTTCTCGCTGCACATGTCGGTGACCGACTGGAACGTGGCCGAGGTCCCGGCGATGATCGACCTGGCGAAGGAGCTCGGCGCGAAGGTCCTGAACTTCTTTTTCCTCGTGCGGACCGGCCGCGGCAAGAACCTGACGGACATCGATCCCGAGGCCTACGAGCGAATCCTGACCTACCTCGCCCGGGTCCAGGGCGTCGGCAGCGGTCCGCCCTCGTTCGTGAAGGCGCTCTTCGGGCTGGGCGAGCGGCGGAGCGCCGAGAAGTTCGAGGATCCGTGGTCGGTGCCGGTGGGCCGCGCCGACGGCCTCTTGATCCGCGCGAAGTGCGCCCCGCACTTTCGCCGCATCCTCTACGAGATGAATCCCTCCTCGCCGCTGCTCCGCAACTACGCCCACGGCTCGTGCCCGGCCGGCAAGTACTACTGTCGGATCACACCCGAGGGCGACATCACGCCGTGCCCCTACATGCCGGTGGCGGCGGGGAATCTCCGCGAGGGGTCCTTCGCGGACCTGTGGCGGACGGCTCCGGTGTTCGGTGACCTGCGCGATCCCAGGCTCGGCGGGCGCTGCGGCGTCTGCGAGTTCTCGAAGATCTGCGGCGGCTGCCGCTGCCGCGCCTACGCGACGCACGGCGACTACCTCGCGGAGGACCCGGCGTGCGGCTACCAGCCCGGCGCTCACGGCGGGGCGCCGATCGATCTCCCGGCGTCGCTCACCTTCGGCCTGCCGGTGGACTACGAGCTCGTCTGGGACGAGGAGGCGCGCGCGCGGCTTCAGGCGATCCCCTCGTTCGCGCGCGGCATGGTGATCAAGGCCGTCGAGGCCTATGCGCGCGGCCGGGGCGAAACGACGATCACCCGGGAGCTTCTCGCCGACGTCCGCTCGAAGTGGGGCTCGCGATTCCGGGCCCAGCCGTGAGGAATCGGTTCGATGTCGCCGCGCGCGCGTACCTGACCTACGGCGTGATCTACTGGATCGGCGGCGTCTATCTCGCCGCGCATGGAATCGGCGTCCGCGGCGAACGAATGATGCCGCCGGGCGTGGTGTGGATCGTTC
>QHSM01000069.1 GCA_003221595.1 Candidatus Rokuibacteriota bacterium
TGGAAGTGCTCGTCGAAGTTCTTCACGTAGGAGCTTTCGCGCGCGAAGACGATGGTCGTCGGCTTCGCCTGGGCGTTGCGGGCGATCCAGGGAGCCCCGACGACGCCGGTGGCCCCGGCGGCCATCTTCAGAAAGTCACGACGGCTGGGCTTGGACGGCGCGGCTTTTGACATGCCTTTTCCCCTTGTGTATGACACCGGTTCGTTCAGCTCCTTTGGCGATGATGCTGCCCTGACTGACGGGTCGTCAAGCTTCGCGTGAAGCGGTGCCCAGCAAACGGACATTCGTCAGGCTGGAATCTCGGACAGGTGGCGATGATGCATAATGACCGGGCCGATGACGATCGCGACCCTGCCAAAACGTCTGGGCTTCTTCACGCGCCTGCTCGATCAGGAGGCCCCCGCCGACCGGTACCGGCTGGCGACCGAGCAGATCGTCCACGCCGAGCGATGCCGCTTCGACACGGCGTGGATCGCCCAGCATCACTTTCATGAGGACGAGGGCGGCCTTCCCGCGCCGTTCGTGTTCCTGGCCCAGGTGGCGGCCCAGACATCGCGGATCCGCCTCGGGACGGCGATCGTGACGCTGCCGCTGGAGCTGCCGATCCGGGTGGCCGAGGACTCCGCGGTGCTCGACCTCATGTGCGGCGGCCGCCTGGAAGTGGGCGTCGGCGGAGGCGGAAACCTTTCCTCGTACGCGGCGTTCGGCCAGGACAGCGCCGAGCGCGCGGCCCTGCTCGCCCGGCACCTTCAGGTGTTGCGTGACGCGTGGGCGGGGCGGCCGCTGCCCGGGGGAAAGGATCAGCTGTATCCGGAAAACCCGGGCCTGGTCGAGCGCGTCTGGCAGGCGACGTTCACGGTGGACGGCGCCCGGCGGGCCGGCGCGGCGGGGGATGGCCTCATGCTGTCGCGCACGCAGCCCCGGCCGGCCGAGGCGCCCGATCTGTCGCTGGCCGAGATCCAGAACCCGATGATCGACGCGTACCTCGAGGCGCTGCCCGAGGGCAGCGAGCCCCGCATCCTCGCCTCGCGCACCGTGTTCGTCGCCGACGACGACGAGGAGGCTCGGCGCTTCGCGGAAATCGGGCTGGAGCGTCATCGCGCGCGCCTGACCAGGCTGGGCCGCACGACCGGAGACGGATCGGGGCTGGACGCGATGATCGTCGCCATGGACGTTCATCTCGGCACGCCGGACCGGGTGATCGCCTCGCTCCAGACGGACAGCGCGCTCGTGCGCGCGACGGAGATCGCGGTGCAGGTGCATTCGATCGATCCGCCGCATCCCTTCATCCTCCGATCGATCGAGCTGGTCGCCAAGGTGGTGGCGCCCGCGTTCGGCTGGGGACGGGATGCCGCGGGAGTCGGGCGCGCCGCTCGCAGCTAGAGGAGGACGATGAAGATGTCAGGAACCGACACCGACGTGATCGATGCGCTGGTCGGGATCGTGCCGGGATCCTCCCTGGACGCGATCCGCGCCAGGCGGCCTGAGGCGCGCGCCCACGCGCAGGCGACGTACCGCGCGCTGTTTACCCCGGACACGCCGGGCAACGTCTCCGCGGTGGAGCGTTTCGCGGTGGGCGCCTTCGTCGCCGGCTTGCACGGCGCCACGGCCGTCGCGGCCGCCTATGCCGCACGCGTCGCCGACAGCGGAGCCCCGGCAGTGCTGAAGGACGCGGTCGACGCGGCCGTCAAGGAGGCCAAGACCCACGGCCCCTACGGCAGCTACGCGGCGGGGCCGCTGAGCCGCGAGGATGCTGCGGGCCCCGTCTATCGCGTGGGAGCGGCGACCCGCCGCGCGCTCGGTCCACGCCTCGCCGCGGCGTTCGAGCACACGCACATGCTCGTCTTCCACCCGCGCGACGCCGCGCCCGCGGCGCTCCAGGCGCTGCTGGACGCCGGCTGGACCACGACCGACATCGTCACGCTCTCCCAGATCGTCGCCTTCCTGTCCTTCCAGATCCGGGTGGTCACCGGTTTGCGCACCCTGGCCGGCCGTCCCTGACGCGCGAGGTCTGACATGAGCGATACCGTCCTGAAGACCCCGGAGCACACGGTTCCGACCGCCTTCACCCGGGCGCAGCTCGACTGGCTCCCCTGGCTCGAGCCGCTCGCCGTCGAGGCGATGAGCGCGCGCCACATGGCGAGCCTCGTCGACGCCGCGCGCGTGAAGTCGCCGTACTTCCGCCTCCTCGCCCGCGACCCGGACGCGCTGGAGGCCAGGACGCGCACCGACAAGGACATCTTCTACAACGCCGATGCGGGTCTACCGAGGGCCGAGCGCGAGCTGGCCGCCGCCGCGACGTCGCGCTTCAACGGATGCCTCTACTGCGCCTCGGTGCACGCGCGCCACGCCGCGACCTACTCGAAGCGCGAGGACGACGTGCAGCGCCTCCTCGACGCCGGAGTCACCGCCGATCTCGGAGAGCGCTGGAACGCCATCGTCGCGGCCTCGGTGGCGCTGACCGCGACGCCGAGCGCGTTCGGGCCGGAGCACGTCGACCGCCTGCGCGGCGCCGGGCTCGACGATCTGGCGATCTCCGACGTCATCCACGCCGCGGCCTTCTTCAACTGGGCCAACCGGTTGATGCTCTCGCTCGGAGAGCCGGCGGCCCCGGCCGGGTCGTAGGCTCGGGTCAATCGGACATCAAGAAGATGAGGGGACGCACGTCCTCCTCGGGCGTCTGCTCCCAGTAGCGCAGCAAGATCGTGTACACCATCAGCCCAGTCTCGCCCTCGCCGAACACGAGGTAGCGGGCCGCCTGGGCCATCAGCTCACGCCGGGTGAGGCCGATGAAGATCGAGATGGGGTCGATGACCTCGCTGACGAAGGCGATGGTGTTGGCGATGGCGATCGCGCCGTACACCTCGGCCACGTAGTCGTCGCCCTCCTTCCGGAGGCTGACCTCGAGCGGTGCGGAGAACTCGCTGCGGTTGTCGAGCAGGTTCACGTGGAGGAACGCGAACGGCCCGCGCACGTTGTAGTGCCGGACAATCTCGGCCTTCTTCCGGCGGCGGGCTTCCGCCGTCGACCGGGGCGTGGGGACGAGGTGCACCTTCTTGCCCCGCGTCTCCGGCCCGAGGCGCGCGCTCTCGGCGTCGACGAAGTGGCCGTGCGGAATGCGGAGCTCGACCGAGCGGATGGATCGGCTGACCGCGCACACGAGCATCAGGATCACCGTGAAGATGGTGCCGATGATCAACCCGTCGGGGCGCTCCACGCAGTTGTCGAGCAGCGTGTACGCGAACACCAGACAAAGGATCCCCGTGTAGAAGGCCAGCGCCCAGCGACGCTCGCGCCAGAGCGTGAGCGTGGCCGCGAAGGCCGCCGACAGGATCAGCACCAACACCCCGGTGGCGTAGGCGCCGCTCTGCGCTTCGACGTCGGCGCGGAAGATCAGCGTGATGACGACGTCGACGGCGAACAGCGCGAGCACGAGGGGCCGGGAGAGCGCGGCCCACTGGGGAGCCATCCCGAAGCGCGGCAGGTAGCGAGGGATCAGATGGAGGAGGCCGGCCATCGCCGACGCGCCGGCGAGGCCGAGGATGAGGATCGTCGACACGTCGTACACCGTGCCGAAGCCGTGGCCGAGATAGCGATGGGCCAGGAACGCGATGGCGCGTCCGCTCGCCTTGCCGTCCGCGGCGTAGTCCGCCGGCTCGATGAGCAGCGTGGTGACGAAGCTCGAGAGGATCAGCATGATGCTCATGATGATGGCGGCGGTCACCAGGAGCCTCCGGGTGTTGGCCACGCGCCCGATCGGCCGGCCGCCCGTCCGCGGGCTGTGTCCCCGATCCGCTTCCCCGCCGTCGATCAGCGGCATGACCGTGACTCCGGTCTCGAAGCCGCTCAGGCCCAGGGCGAGCTTCGGGAACACCAGCATCGCGCCCGCGATCAGCAGGGGGAAGCTGCCCTTCGCGGCGAGCACGGAGCGCCAGTCGGAGAGCAGCGCCGGGTGCGTGATCACCTCCAGGGCGCCGCGTCCGAGCACGATGAGATTGAGAACCAGGTACGGCACGGCCGCGACGGCCGCCAGGCCGATCGCCTCGTGGAACCCCTTCAAGAAGACTGCCGCGAGCACGGCGAGGATCAGGAGCGTGACGAGGATCTGGTGATCGCCGAGCACCGGGTGGAAGAACGGATTCTCGATGGCGTGCTTGGCGGCGTCGGCGGCCGACAGTGTCATCGTGATCACGAAGTCGGTGGCGGCAAAGCCGAGCAGGACCAGGACGAGCCCCTTGCCCTTCCAGCCGCTCAGGAGGTTCTCGAGCATGGCGATGGAGCCCTGCCCGGCGTAGCTGCGCCCGGCCACCTGCGCGTAGACCGGCAGCGCGCCGAACAGGGTGACGATGACGAGGATGACCGTGGCGATCGGGGCTACGGCGCCCGCCGCGAGCAGCGCGATCCCGGGCTGGTAGCCGAGCGTCGAGAAGTAGTCGACGCCCGTCAGCCAGATGACCTTCCACCAGGGATGAGTCGCGACCGCGTGGCCGCCGTGGCCGTCCAGGGACTCGCCGCGCGCCAGCCACTTCCCGACGGCGGTTCGAGATTCGAACGCGGGTTGGGGCGCCTCATGGCGAAACGAGAGGCGCTCGCTCTGGCTCGTCGGTGTCGCGGGAGTCAACGCCGAGCGACGAGCACGCTGATGGGGTAGAGACAGTAGTAGTCCGGGTCGTCCAGGACGAACGTCGGCGATTCTGGCTCGCACAGGGCCGAGCGGCGCGTCCAGTCGTCGGACGTCAGGCGGTCGCGCAGGCGCGGACCCCAGTTGCGCTCGAAGACGACGTGCTGGATGTAGTCGCGCGCGGCGCGGGAAAGCGGCGCACGGCGCTCCAGCAGGTACGTGCGGAAGCTTTCCACGGAAAGGGCGGCCGCACGGAGCGACGCGAGGGTGCGCTGGCGGCGCTCCTCGAATGAGAACTCGCCGCCCTCGTGACGGCTCCACTCCACCTCGGCCTGGCGCAGGCGACGCTCGAGGGCGGGATGACCGGGCAAGAAAGCTCCGTGCAGGAGCTGAGACTCCTTCACGACGATCCGCCCACCGGGGCGGACGACGCGCGCAAACTCGCCCAGCGCTCGGCCCGTCTCCTGGATGTGGTGGAGGACGTCACCGCACCAGACCCAGTCGAAGCTCGCGTCGGGCGCGTCGAGCTTGGTGGCGTCGCCCACCCGGAACTCGAGACGCGAGCCGACCGGTCCGTGGCCGACCAGCTCGCGCGCCGCGTCCACGCGCTCCGCCGACGGCTCGATGCCCACGACGCGCCCGCCAGGACCGATCACCTCGGCCAGCCAGACGGCGAAGAGCCCGGCGCCGCAGCCGGCGTCGAGGCCGCGCGAGCCCTCGGGCAAATGGAGGTCGGCGATGAGGGTGCGCGCTTCGGGCTCCTGGAAGAGGTTCATGCGCTCCAGCGACTTCGTGAACGGCTCGGCCTCGGGCTGGGTCATGAGGTCTTGGCCGCGGCCTCGGCGAGCAGCGTGTACTTGGCCAGCGTGCGCGCGGCCCGCTCGGCGGGCCAGCGGCGCTCGTCCACGATTCGCAGGAACTCGTCGAGGACCCGGGCGAACTGTGTCTCGTGGCCGCCGTCGAGCGGGGGCGGCACGGTCACCTCGTGCGTCCCCGGGCCGGCCGGCGCGACCTCGACGCCGGGAAGCTCCGCCTGCCACGCCGCGACCGTGTCGCGCAGCGTCCGCGCGACATCGGTGGCCTCGGTCCGAGGCTCGACGAACACCTTGCGGCGATGGCCGGTGCGAGCGCTCTGCTCGAGGCGGATGTCGGCGCGAGTCCCGTGCGCGACGCTATGCGCGGCGTCTCCCCCGCCCGGCGATGGCGCGAGGTTCCAGCGCGTCGCGGCGCGGGCGGTGACGCGACCGATGCGGTACACGAGCTCGGCGTTACATCGATAGCTCAGCGCGTCGCCGTCGACGAAGGGCTCGAGCTCTCGTGGGAACCCCGCTTCGCCGGTGATCCGCCGGAACGCGTCCGCGGGCACAGCCGTCGACCACGCCCGGGCCGAGAGAAGGGCCAGCGACGCGGCGTCGCCGTCGACGAGCCACTGGGCCTGGTCCAGGACGTGGGTGGTAATGTCCACCGGGCCGCTCCCCTGGACACGCACGTCGAAGTACCACCAGGGGCGTCTGAGGGGAGCGCCGTCGACGAGCTTCTCCAGGTGGTGCACGCTCTCCTGCTCGATGGCCACGCCAGCGTCGCGGAAGGCACCGAAGAGCGCTGGAGTACCGACGAGCTTCTTGACCAGTCCGGCCGCCACGTCGTGGCGGCCCGTCATGATCTCGGCGGCCAGTGGCCAGCCCTCGAGGCTCGCCCGCACGTGCTCGAGGTCTGCCGGCTCCACGAGCCACGGCTTGTCGGCGAGCACGTGAAAGCCCGCGTCGTGCAGCCGTCGCATCGTGCGTGCCTTGCCCCCGTTCTTCCCCGCGACGACCACCACGTCGCCACGCCGCTCGTCGACGAGCCGCCCAAGCGGATCGTCGGACGTGGTCACGACGGGCCGCCACCGCGTGGGGGCCGGTGAGCGCCGGTTGAAGCGCTCGACGAGGGCGAGGAAGTCGCGCAGCTCGGCGCCCTCGCGCGCGTAGACGAACACCTCGTCGGCGGCGCGCGCCTGCGGCACGCGCAGGGTCAGCGCGGCGTGGAAATGCCCGGGGTCGAGGAAGAGCAGCGTGTGCATGGCTACCGCCCGTCGGCCACGTTCAGGACGGCAGGATGACCGCTTTGCCCGTCGTCTGCGTGTCGAAGAGCCTGTAGGCTTCCTCCGCCTGCTCGAGCCCCCAGCGGTGCGTGAAGAGCTTCTCCACGTCGATCCTCCGGTCGCCAACGAACTCGGCACACTCGGCCTGGCCTTGCTTCGAGAACGTCCACGAGCCCACCAGCGTCACCTGGCGGCGCAGGAGATCCGGGCTCACGTCCAGCGTCACCTGGCCGCGCTCGCCGACGAAGCAGGCCGTGCCCCACGAGCGCACCGCGCGCACGGCCGCCGCGCGCGCGTCCGGCGCCGAGGAGGCGTCCAGCGTCTTGTGCGCGCCTTCGCCGTGCGTCAGGTCGCGGATCGCCGTCACCACGTCGCCCGCCCTGGGATCGATCACCTCGTGCGCGCCGAACGCCTGGGCGAGCTTGCGCCGCTCGGGCTCCACGTCGATGGCAATGACGCGCGCGCCCATGACGACGGCGAACTGCGTCGCCGACAGGCCCACCGGGCCCTGGCCGAAGATGGCGATCGTCTCGCCGCCTTGCAGGTTGATCCGCTTCAGGGCGCCCCAGGCCGTGCCGGTGCCGCAGGAAACCGCCGCGCCGGTGACGAAGGAGAGCGAGTCCGGCAGCGGCACCAGGGTCGACACCGGCACTCTCATGTATTTGGCATGCCCGCCGTGGCCGCCCGAGCCGAAGACCACCGTGCCCGCGAGACACATCTGCGTCCATCCCGCCCGGCAATGCTTGCAGGTGCCGCAGCCATCGTAGTGGTGATCCATCACGCGCTGGCCGACGCGAGCCTCTTTCTCGGTAACGCCGGAGCCCACGGCGGCGACGACGCCGCACGGCTCGTGACCGGCTATCATGCCGGCCGCCCGTCGGATGCCGCCGGTCACGGCCCCGCCCGGATTGGCCGGGGCCCGATAGTTGTGCAGGTCGCTGCCGCACATGCCGGAGGCTTTGATCTCGAGAATCACGTCCCGGGGGCCCGGTGCCGGATCGGGAAACTCCCTGAGCTCGAGCTTGCGGTCTCCGAGAAACACGACGCCTTTCATGGTGTCCTCCGTGGCGACTATACTCGTGCGTCATCGGGACAATGTCCACCCCCACGCACGACCGGGACCCGGAGGATCGGCATGACGGTCTATGAGATGCGGACCTACACGCTTCACGTCGGCAAGATGGCCGAGGCAGTCAAGCTGTACACCGAGCTCGGCTACCCGGCGCTCCAGAAGGGCGGTCAGGACAAGAAGCTGATCGGCTACTTCCAGGCCGACACGGGCACGATCAACCAGCTCGTCCATCTGTGGAAGTTCAGCGACGACGCCGACCGTCGCGCGCACTGGGCCTCGGTCTTCGCCAACAAGGATTTCGTCGAAGGCTTCGCCGCGAAGTTCCGTCCGCTGATCGCTTCCCAGGAGGTCAAGCTCTTGACCGCGGCCCCGTGGGGGCCGCATCCCTGAAGGGAGGCGCGGGATGGCGTACTGGCTCCTGAAATCCGAGCCCGAAGAGTGGTCGTGGGATCAGCAGGTCGCCGAAGGGCGCGACGGCGCGGAGTGGACCGGCATCCGCAACTTCTCGGCCCAGAACAACCTGCGCGCCATGAAGAAGGGCGAGCAGGCGTTCTTCTACCACACCGGCAAGGAACGCGCGATCGTCGGCATCGTCAAGGTCGTCACGGAAGCACATCCTGACTCGACCGACTCCGCCTGGCGCGCCATCAACGTGGCCGCGGTGAAGAAGCTCCCGACGCCGGTCAGCCTCGATCAGATCAAGGCGGACAAGCGCCTCAAGGGCATGACGCTGGTGCGGCTCGCGCGCCTGTCGGTCCAGCCGGTTTCGGACGAGGAGTGGAAGATCATCAGCAAGCTGGGCGGCCTCGACTGACTTCCGTCGGCGGAAAGAGAACGGGGGGCCAGGATCTGGTCGACCGCGAGTCCCTGGTTCTTGACGTTCTCCGCGAGGCTGACGTTGAAGGGGCTCGGCGGACTCATCGGGGCCGTGTTCGGCGCCGGCGGTGTGTAGGCGTCGGCCTCGATCAAGAGCTTCTCCTTCGGCAGATAGACCATCAGCATGTCGTCGGCGTGCTGGATGCCGGCGATCTGGCGGATCTCGACGCTCCGTGTTCCGTCGGTCAGCACCCGGCGATCCCGAACGCCCTCCACCGCGGCCTTCTTGCCGGACTTGGCGAGATGATCCGGACTGACGGTGGCCGGCGCCGCCACGATCCGCTCGAAATACTGCCGGCTGGCGTCGTGGGTGATCAGCGTGGCGCCCTCGCCCGCGAACGCGCGCACGCCGCCCGAGTGGTCGAAGTGGTGATGGCTGACCACGAGATACTTGATCGGCTTGTTCGGCACGAGCGCGCGCGCTTCCTTGATGACGGCCAGCGCGCGGTCGTCGTTCAGCGGCCCCTCGACGACGATCAGGTGATCCTTCATCTCGATCACCACGCTGTGATGCGAGCCGCCGGTCAGGTACCACACGCCGTCGGCCGCCTTCTGGGTCGTGACCTTCACGTACGGATTCTCCGCCTGCCGGACGCTGTCCGGCACCGGGATGTCGGCGGCGGCGTTGGGCTTGACCTCCGTCACCGTGAGCTCGAGCGCGGGGAGTCCGCCGACGGTCTGCCGGATCTTCGTCGGGAACTTCACGCCGCCGAAGTCGCGATAGTCGGCGTAGCTCACCGTGACGGCCATGTCGCCGAGGACGGGATTGGCCACCGTCCCGTCGACGCGCTCGATCAGGTTGGCGGCATCGAGGGTTGCCTTCGCCTTGAAGCTGCCGGGCACTTCGAAGGCGATCGTGTGGCCCTGGAGGGTACCCTTACCCGCCATCGCGGCCTTGACGACGCCGTGCGGGGTCGACCAGAGCTGGAACTGGCGGTCCGCGAGCGCGACCGGCGCCGGCGTGGCGGCGTCGCCCGCCACGTTCCAGGCGTAGTCGCCGCTGACGAAGGCCACAGCTCTGTGCTCGCCGCGCACGTACGGACCGCCGCCCTTGGGGGGCTCCACCGCCCGCGT
>QHSM01000745.1 GCA_003221595.1 Candidatus Rokuibacteriota bacterium
ACCTTTCCTCCTACACAAGTCAGCGATGTCCGCACAGCGACCCCGACGGCCAATCGCGCGGACGAACTGGCGTTCGACCCGAAGGACAGAGTGCTCCTGGTCATCAACAATGCCGACACGCCGCCGTTCGGCACCTTGATCACGGTGGACCCAGCAAGCTGCTTCCTCACCCCCCCGACTCCGGCGAACAAGATAACCTTTGACCTAGCGCACGGCGTCAACGCACAGGATGGCGCCGAACAACCGGTGTTCCATCCCCGCACGGGCAAGTTTTTTCTCTCCATCCCAGTAATCGGTGCGAATGTGAAAGATGGCGGCGTCATCCGTATCGATCCGAAGACGGGCGCGATCGAGCACACGTTTCCGA
Organism: Candidatus Rokuibacteriota bacterium; assembly: GCA_003221595.1. Taxonomy (GTDB): domain Bacteria; phylum Methylomirabilota; class Methylomirabilia; order Rokubacteriales; family CSP1-6; genus AR31. Next base: position 368 of record QHSM01000745.1, read on the forward strand.
TCGAGTTATGCAGCCCGGCCGGTCTCACCGTCGGTCCGCATGACGATCTGCTGATCGGCTGCAATCGGGTCTTCGATACGGCGGGCAATGTGTGGGACCCGAACGGCACCGTGACAGCGGCGCCGAAGGACGTGATTCTCAATGTGAACACCGGCGCCACGAAGGATGTGCTGGGCGTGGGGGCGGGGGACGAGGTGTGGTTCAACGGGGGCGACGGCAACTACTACGCCACCGGCAGCGGAAGCCCGTTCCGCCCCCTCCCCGCGGCGACGGCTAAGGGTTCGACCCCGCTCGGTGTGATCAACGCAAATGACGGGAAGCTGATTCAGTCCGTGCCGACGTATAACGTGCCGGCGGTGGCGGGTGTACACCCAGCCGCTACCGCGCACTCAGTGGCCGCCAACGCCGCCAACAACTTGGTGTTCGTGCCCCTGGGGGCCAACAATGCGTTCAGCGCCTTCGCCGTCCCTAACCTCGGCCCTGTCCCCGACTGTGAGACGGGGTGCATCGCGGTGTTCGGGAGGGGGGAGGACGACGACTAGTCCGACTGCCGAATGAGGTGAGCGAGCGGCGCGACCGTAAGGTCGCGCCGCTCCTCTGGAGTATTTGAGGAGGTTCAGTGATGTTTGGGCTCGGATCGCAGGAATTGCTGGTGATTCTGGTCATCGTGATGGTCTTGTTCGGCGCGAACCGGCTCCCCCAGCTCGCTCGATCGCTGGGGTCGAGCCTCAAGGAGTTCAAGAAGGGCCTCGACTCGGCCCATGCCGAGGAGCCGGCCGCTGGCCGCCCTGGCGCGGATCGCCCGGCATCGTCGACGCCGGACAAGCGAACCTGCTCGCACTGCAAGACCGTGCTCGCTCCCGACTGGACGCATTGCCCGCGGTGCGGGACGGCCGTGGCTCAGGCCCCGGTCTGAGGCGCGCCCCGGGCGAGAGAACGGAGAGAGCGACTAGGCCCGCCCCTCGTACACGGTGAACTCGACCAGGTTCTGATCGGGATCGCGGAAATAGACGCTGGTCGACACACCGCGCGCGCACGTGCGGGGTCCGGGGCCGGCCTCGGGCGTGACGCCGTTCTTTTTCAGCAGGGCGAGGATCTCGTCGACGGTGCCGTCCCATTCGAGACAGAAATCAGCGCCGCCGACCGAGGGCTGCCGCGCCCCGAGGTAGCCCGGACGCGCGGGCGCTTCAGGTCCGTGGACGTTGATCTTCTGCGCGTCGCTGATCCGGATCGTCGCCATGTCCGGACGGCCCGGCCGCTTCTCCCACGCGATGGCGAAGCCGAGCTTCTGGTAGAAGTCGAGCGTGCGGCGCAGATCGCCCGCAACGATGACCCAGTGATCGATACCCTTGATTCCCATCGCCGGCCCCCTCGAATCCGCGATTCGCGCCCCTTGAGCGCCGTGGCGATCTTGGGCGATCTGCCGGTCCTGCGCAACCGTGGATCAGTGGGGCTCGACCCGCCAGATTGGTCCCATGAAGTAGAGCGGCCCCTCGGCCTTGAGGAAGGCGGGCGTTTCACCCGAGAGAATCCAGATGCGGGTGTCGGGAACATCGGTGACGAGAAGCGACGCGAACAGCCCGAGCTTGGGGCGGATGTGGTAGCGGACCACCTCGCCCGCCGGCACACGCTCCGTGGCCAGCGGCAGGAGCTGGAGGGTCACGACACGGGGCTTCGGCGTGAAGGCGACGATCGACACGGTCTCGCTGCGGCGCGATAGCGGACCTCGTACCGCCCGGTCTGCCGGTCAATCGAGGCTTCGAGCGTCTCCGGGAACGAGGGGCCGCGCTGCACGATGCGGTAATTCAGCAGGGTGAAGCGATCGCGCTGCGAGAAGACGACCGTCTCGTCGTACAGGGAGCCGTCCTTGAAACGAAAGACCAGTCGCGCCGTCACCTGGTCGCCCCGCGCGACCTGCGCGAAATCGCCCTGGGCCAGCATCTCGTTGTCAGTGGTTCGAAGGACAGGAAACGCGCGCACCAGGCCTTCCTGATACTGCACGGCGATCGGCGCGGATCGGGCAGGGGAGGCCCAGAGCAGCGTGAACGCGAGCGCGCAGAAGCCGGCAGATCGAACGCGCTTCGATGACATCGATCCTCCCCGTTCGACGCAGGGTCGCCCCGGGAGGAAGGGAGCAAGGGCGGTGCCACGCCCTTCCGGGAAGATTAGGGATAGATTCTCAGCCGTTGCGCGCGCGGGGCCGGTTCAGCCTGACACATTCCGTCGACCGGCCGACTGTTTGTCGACCAGATCGGCGCCGCTTCCGGAATACGTGAGCGGCCTTCCGCAATGCGTCAGGGGAAGATTCCGAGCTCGAGGTAGGTGGTGGCCACCTTGTGCAGCGCGGTGAGAAACGCCGCCGTCCGCAGATCCTGGATCCGCGAATCGCGCTTCCACTGCTCGTGAACCTGCCGGTAGGCGGTGATCATCGTCTCCTCGAGGCCGGAGTTCACCAGATCAATCTCGTCCGCCCCCCGGACGATCGCGTGGCGCTCCTCGCTGGAGAAGCCGCGTCCGGTGGCCTTCTCGATCGCCGAGACCATCCGGTCGTAGGACGCCTCCTCGAAGCGCTTGGCGACCCGGCCGAAACGCACGTGGGACAGATTCTTGATCCATTCGAAATACGAGACGGTCACCCCGCCGGCGTTGAGGAAGATGTCGGGAATGATGAGCACGCCGCGGTCGAGCAGGATCTTTTCGGCGTCCGCGGTGGTGGGCCCGTTGGCCGCCTCGGCGACGATCTTCGCCTTGATGCGGGGAGCGTTCTCGCCGGTGATCTGGTTCTCCAGCGCCGCCGGGATCAGGATGTCGCACTCGACCTCGAGCGCGAGATTGGTCGGCGTAAGGTTCGTGGCGCCGGGGAAATTCAGGATCGAGCCCGTCTGCTTCTGGTGCTTCACCACGGCGTCGAGCTCGAGCCCCTGCCGGCGATAGACGGCGCCCTCGCGCTCGGAGAGCGCGATCCTCGGCCTGGTCGCAGGCCTCGCGAAGGCCGAAGTAGACTCCGCGTCCGGTGGCCTCTACGCGTCCACGGATGCCGCCCTGGGTCACGGGCTTGCCGGTCACGCAGGCCATCGCGTCGATGGCGCCCGGGTAGAACGCGGAATACGTGTCGTAGATCCAGGCCATTTCACGCGGGCCGGTCCCGTAGTCGGGCGCGGGGACGTCCAGGCCCGCCCCGATGAAGTTCTTCTTGATCAGCTCGGCGGTGTAGCGGCGCGTGATCTGCTCGAGCTCCTGGACCGAGTACTGCTTGGTGTCGATCCGGACCCCGCCCTTGGCGCCGCCGAACGGCACGTCGACGATGGCGCACTTGTAGGTCATCAGCGCGGACAGGGCCTTGATCTCGTCCTCGTCCACCGTGGGCGCGAAGCGAATGCCGCCCTTCACGGGCAGGCGGTGATGGCTGTGCTGCGCGCGCCATCCGGAGATGACCTCGTAGCCGCCCTGGCGCCGGATCGGGAACTGGAAGGCGTAGACGCTGTCGCACACCTTGATCTGCTCGAGCAGACCGGGCGGATAGTCGGTGAGTGCCGCCGCCTTGTCGAAGTAGCTGTTGACCGTCTCGAAGAAGCTCGGCGCTGGACTCATCGGCTTAGGCTCCCTTCTGATCGCGATCAGGCCCAGTATGCCGGGGATACCCGATTCCCGAAGAATTCAATCGTGTTACGGCATGTACGAGCCGCCGTTGACGTGCACGGTCTGCCCCGTGACGTGGCGCGCGTCGTCGCTGGCGAGAAATACCGCCACCGCGGCGATGTCGTCGGGTTGCGCCATGCGCCCCAGCGGAACCGCGCTGGCCATGACCGCGAGCTCCTCTTCGCTGCTGCCGTAGCGCGGCTGGGCGGTGTCGGTCAGGCCCGGCGCGATCGCATTCACGCGAATCCCGTGCGGGGCCAGCTCGAGCGCCATCGCCCGCGTCATGGCGACCACGCCGCCCTTGCTGGCCGAGTAGTGCACCCCCCGGATCGCGCCGCGAATCGCCTGAGACGCCATATTGATGACCGAGCCCCGCCGCCGACCGGAGACCATCGTCTGCGCAGCGGCCTGGGCGCAGAAGCAGCCGCCCTTGAGATTGACGTCGAGGACCAGATCCCAGTCGTCCTCGCGCATCTCGAGGAACGGCACCCTGGGGTAGACGCCGGCGTTGTTGACGAGGATGTCGAGCCCCCCGAGCTCCTCCACGACCCGCGTGACCATCGCCCTCGCGTCAGCCGGCCGGGCGACGTCGGCCTGCACGAGCGTCGCCCGCCGGCCCGCCGCCTGGACCTGACGCAGCACCGTTTCGGCCGCGGTCCGATCGTCGAGATAGTTCACGGCCACGTCGGCTCCCTCGTGGGCGAACGCCAGGGCGACGCCGCGCCCGATCCCTTGCTGGGCGCCGGTGACCAGCGCGACCTTTCCACGAAGTCTCATGATGGCCTCCGCCGCCTTCAGCTTGGTCGACTCACGACGAGTGTGCTAGGGTCGCGCCGAGAACTCATCACGGAGGACGACCATGGACGAAAAAGGTATCGGGCTCTGGCTGAGCATCGGCTCCGTCATCCTCGTCGCGGCGCTCGTGATCGACTTCGCGTGGGTCATCTCGACCGCGCTCAGCACTCACTGAGAGCCGACCGCGCTCCCCAACGTCGTCCGCCCCGCCCGGCATGCCCCGCTACGATAGCGCCGTCCTGAACGGCACCGTTGTCTTTCCGTTCGTCGGCGCCGTGCGCTGCGACGTCGGTATTCGCGACGGGCGCATCGCCGCGCTGGCCGATTCGATCGCCTCGGCCGAGGCGGACACCGTCATCGACGCGCGTGACAAGCTCGTGCTCCCGGGCGGGGTGGACTCGCACTTTCACATCGGAATCTACCGCGACCTGGCCACCGACGCGAGCAGCGAGACCGCGTCGGCGCTCACCGGCGGCGTGACCACGGTCCTGAGCTACTTCCGCACGGGTCAGAACTATCTCAACAAGAGCGGTCCCTACCGGACGATCTTCCCGGAAGTCGTCGCGGCGACCACCGGCCACGCCTACACGGATTTCGGCTATCACATCGGCGTCATGACGACCGAGCAGCGTGAACCTGCTGCACCTGTCGAGCGCCGAGGCGGTCGCGAGCGGTGCCCGGGGACGGCGCGACAATCCCCATCTCGACATCCGTCTCGAGACGACCGTGCACCATCTGGCGCTTACCCACGAGACGGCCGGCGGCATCGTCGGCAAGGTCAACCCGCCGA
>QHSM01000746.1 GCA_003221595.1 Candidatus Rokuibacteriota bacterium
GTCGAGCCGAGCTTGACGTGATTGCCGTTCTTGCGAATCCTCAGCTTGCACTTCGGACAGGTTCCCATTTCTGCTCCTTTGCGAGATCTGCGTTACGGCGACGTATTATAGCAGGCACCCCAGGGGGATCCCGGTGAAGGACTGCGTGTTCTGCCGCATCGTGGCCCGCGAGACTCCCGCCGACATCGAGTACGAGGACGATGCGGTTCTGGCCTTCAAGGACATCTACCCGAAGGCGCCCATCCATCTCCTCATCGTGCCCAAGCGTCACATCGCCTCGATCATCGTGATGGAGCGCGAGGACGCGGAGGCCATCGGTCGCTGCTTCCTGGCCGCTCGCTCGCTCGGAGAGGCAAAGGGGCTGGCCGAGCGCGGCTATCGGCTTCGAGTGAACTGCGGCCCTGAAGGGGGCCAGGTCGTGTATCACGTTCACGTTCACTTTCTGGCCGGGGGGCGCGAGAGGGGAGCCTAGCCGCGGGCGCGCTGAAGAAACAGAAGGGCTCCAGGGCATTGCCCTGGAGCCCTTGTCGCTCCTTACCGCGGAGCTCTTTCGGAGCTTACTTCATCAGGCCGATCGCCTCGATGGCCTTCGCCTTCGCGGAGTCCATGTTCCCGGCCTTGCAAGCAGCCTCAGCTTCGCGGACCAGCTTGGCCGCGTCACCGCTGCCGCTCTTCGCGCCAGCGAGCGTGCGCGGGGCCTGGACATCCTGGGTG
>QHSM01000747.1 GCA_003221595.1 Candidatus Rokuibacteriota bacterium
GCCGCACGCTTCTCGGGCTCAGCGGAATTCCGGCCACGCGATTCCGCGGGGTGGTGCGCTTCCTCGAGGAGTTCGCCGACGGTCGGGACGCCGACATGACCGAGCGCCCGGCGGAGCTGCCGATCCCCAACTTCATCCGCTACTGCGCCGACGACCTCAAGACGCTCTATTTCGAGGGTCACCTGGCGATGAAGCCGGCCGCCGGCGGCGAGGAGATCGCGCGGTGGTTCTGGGGCGAGACCGGCGCGGGCCGGCTCCTGCGTCGCGTCCGCGACCGGCTCGACGCGTCCGAGGACCCGCGCTGGAAGGCCGCCGCCTTC
>QHSM01000748.1 GCA_003221595.1 Candidatus Rokuibacteriota bacterium
GAGACCACGCAGATGCGCCGCTATCACGAGCGCTGGCTCGAGACGAGCGGCGGCCGCACGCTTCTCGGGCTCAGCGGAATTCCGGCCACGCGATTCCGCGGGGTGGTGCGCTTCCTCGAGGAGTTCGCCGACGGTCGGGACGCCGACATGACCGAGCGCCCGGCGGAGCTGCCGCTCCCCAACTTCATCCGCTACTGCGCCGACGACCTCAAGACGCTCTATTTCGAGGGTCACCTGGCGATGAAGCCGGCCGCCGGCGGCGAGGAGATCGCGCGGTGGTTCTGGGGCGAGACCGGCGCGGGCCGGCTCCTGCGTCGCGTCCGCGATCGGCTCGACGCGTCCGAGGACCCGCGCTGGAAGGCCGCCGCCTTCGGGATCGCGCGCTAGACGAGTCACGGAGGATTTTCCCCATGCGATCAGCCCGACCCAAGCTCCCCGTTCTCGCGGCGCTCCTGATCTTAACGACCGTTTCGCCGGCCAGCCCTCAGGGCGTCGTCAAGCTTCCGATCGTCGCCGAGATCACCGGCGGCGGCGCCAGCGTCGGCGCGATGTGGCGCGACGCGGTCAACCTGGCCGTCGAGGACATCAACAAGAAGGGCGGCATCCTCGGCATGAAGCTCGAGACGTCGGTGCAGGACACGCAGACCGATCCGCCGACGTCGGTGGCCGTCATGCGGCGCGTGCTCAACGACAAGCCCTTCGCGGTCTTCGGCACCGTGTACAGCTCGAGCACCGTGGCCAACATGGACATCGCCAAGCAGGCGGGGGTGCCGCAGTTCACGGGGTCGGAGTCGATCATCATCGCCCAGAAGGGCAACGACAACATCTTCCTGACCTCGTTCACCCAGGACACCGGCATGGCCAAGCAGGTCCGCTGGCTGCTCGACGATCTCAAGGCGGAGAAGATCGCGCTGATCTGGGTGAACAACGCCTTCGGCAAGGGCGGTCACGACATGTTCGTGCAGTTCCTGAAGGAGCGCGGGAAGACGCCGGTCGTCGACATCTCGACGGAGGTGCAGCAGGCGGACTTCACCCCCGAGCTGACGAAGGTGCGCGCCTCCGGCGCCACCCACGTCATGGTCTACAACCACGAGGAAGAAAACGCCCGCTTCATGATCCAGCTCCGGAAGATGGCGCTCACGGTCGAGCCGGTCGGCGAGACGACCCTCTGCGCGCAGACCACGATCACGCCCGGCGGGGCCGCGGTCAACGGCTCGCGGTGCCACGTCGGCCTCACCGCCGGCGCGCCGGTGCCGCTCATGGTCGACGTGAACCGCCGCTTCCAGGAGAAGTACAACCGCGTGCCGGACCACAACGCGTTCAAGGGCTACATCGGCGTCCACATGCTCAAGGCCGCGGTGCAGCGGGTCGGCAGCTGGGATCAGGCCAAGGTGAAGGCCTGCCTGCACAACAACCTGTTCACGACGAGCGAGGAGGCGGGCCTCCTCATGGACCTGTACGTGAACGAGAAGGGGAGCCTCGACCGGCCGAGCTTCATCGTCGAGGTGAAGGACGGCAAGTCGGTGGTGGTCAAGACGGTCGGGATGCTGGGCGGCCCCTACAACGTGCGCCCCTGTAAATAGGGGCGGCGGCCGGGGCCGACGTGGCTGACTTCGTCCAGCTCTGCATCGCGGGCGTGTCGATCGGCGCGATCTACGCCATGGCCGCCATCGGCTTCGTGCTCCTGTGGCAGACGTCGAACACGATCAACTTCGCGCAGGGCGAGTTCGTGGTGCTGCCGGCGTTCGCGATGGTGCTGTTCTTCGTCATCCTCCGGTTTCCCTTCGTCGCCGCCATGCTGGCCACGGTGATCGTCTCGACGATCCTGCTGGGCTTCGGCGTCAAGGAGCTCCTGGTCACGCGCCTGCTCAAGATGGGCGTGCTCCCGCTGGTCATCGCGACCATCGGCCTCAGCCTGCTCATCCGCTACTCGCTGCAGCAGTTCTGGACGCCGCTCGCGCTGCCGTTTCCCGCGATCTTCTCGCGCGAGCCCATCCATCTGGGCACGATCGTCGTCTCGCTGGAGGCGATCGGCAACATCCTGTTCGCCGCCGTCGTCATCGGCGCGCTCCAGCTCTTCATCACGCGCACCAAGCTCGGCCGGGCCATGCAGGCGGTTGCCCAGAACCGGACGCTGGCCTCGGTGCTCGGCATCAACGTGGGGCGCCTGGTGACGATCACGTTCATGCTGAACGCGGCGCTCACCGCG
>QHSM01000089.1 GCA_003221595.1 Candidatus Rokuibacteriota bacterium
GGCGCCTTGACCTTCACGCCGGGCGCGGCGGTCAGCCGGGTCAGCACGAACTCGTCGACGTCGGGCGCGTAGTCGCCGGAGCTGAGGTTCATCTGCTCGGCGCGCTCGTCGTCCACGACGTTCACGACGAACTCGCCGGTGGCCTCGACATTGCGCAGCGTGTCCTTCTTGCCGCCCTCGCGCGGCGAGCAGGAGAACGCGATGGTGGGCGGCTCCGCGGTGATCGCCATGAAGTAGCTGAAGGGCGCCAGGTTGGCCACGCCGGCCCCGTCGAGGCTCGACACCCAGGCGATCGGGCGCGGCACGACCGAGCTGATCAGGAGCTTGTACACCGCGGTCGGGTCGATGGTCTGCGGATCGATGTGCACGGAGTCCTCCGTCGCCGCTCAGGGCGCCGTCGAAGTATACCGGACGTCGCCGTCGACCGGCTTGATTCCCCGCGCCAGCAGCAAGTCGCGCAACTCGATGGTGACCGGGAAGATCTCCTGGTTCCAGTCGCCGCCCTGGGTCTCGTACGCGCGCTGCTCGGCCTCCACGGCCATCCGATCCTCGGCGAACACCGACTCCGTGAAATGGCGCAGGACGGGCCAGATCAGCGTGAGCAGGAACGCCATCCGGGGCTTCTTGACGAGCAGGATGCCGAAGCTCCGGCTGCGGCGCTCGTGTCGATCGGTCGGCACGTAGGCGGCCCAGAGGGCGAGGCTCGGCACCGAGCCCGTCTTGATCCCGGCGATCTTCAGGGTCTGGTACGGATACTCGGTGCGGATGGTCATGATCTCGAAATTCGTCTCGTCGTCGCTCCCGCCGATGGTGAGCCAGTTGGCGCCGCGGTGCTTCTTGCCTCCCCCATCGCCGAAGCGAAACTGGGCTTCGACCCAGCCGTCGCCCTTCCCGTGGCTCAGCAATCGGGGCTTCACCCGGCCCATCAGACGCCGATGCAGGAACTGATGGTTCATGTCCATCAGGTTCTCGTGCATGAACGTGTAGTGGCAGGCGATGTCCCGCTCGAAGGACATGACCTTGTAGTCCTGCGACTCGAACCACGGCAGCTCTGGAAAGGCCGTCTGCTCCGCCAGCGCGGGGTCGCCGGGGAACACGAAGACCAGGCCGTACGCCTCGCGGCACGGATACGCGCGGACGTGACGGGGCGGTCTGACGCCGGTCACCATGTAGGGAATGGTCGTGATCGCTCCGGTCGCGTCGTACCTCCAGGCGTGATAGCCGCACTGGATCTGCTCACCGCAGACGAGCCCCTTGCTCAGGGGGAATTGCCGGTGCGCGCAGCGGTCCTCGAGCGCGAAGACCTTGTTGGAGTCGGTCCGGACGAGCACGATCGGCTCGCCGGCGAAGGCGACCTCGAGTGTCTTGTTCCGTTTCAGCTTTCGAGATTGCGCGAGGGGATACCAGTAGTCGGGATTGCACGCGACGCGGCGCAGGTCGGGCCTGTTGCTCCCGTGATTCGCCGGGCCCCCCGCCGCCATCCCCGCCTGCACGCGCACTCCTCGTCCTGAGGGTGGAAGAACAGCGCGCCTCGAGCCGCGCCGGGCACTATTGTCACACAGGGGCGAGGACCATTTCTCGGAGCGCGGAATTCACGGCAGTGGGGCATCGAAAGGAGAAGCCGTGCGGCTCACGAGGGCGGGAGAAATCGTGAGCCGCACGGCATGGCCCCGGCGCTGCTCGGGGCGTATCGGTCGATGCTACCGTTCGGGACTTCCGATCTCGTCCGCAGCGTGGCGCAGTACGGTGATCCTCGAAGGCTGTCCGTCTCTCCGTTCGACCTTGACGATGTCGCCGGAGCTGACGGCTTTCAGATCGGCCATGGACACGGCGGTCCAGCGCCGGTGCTCCGCGCACAGGAACTTTCCGACGCTCCTGTCGACCTGGACGACCGTCATCCGCGACGTTTGCAGCTGATCGGTCAGGCCCGATGCGACCGCGGCCGACACCGCCAGCGAAACCACCGCCGTCGTGATGGATAGCACCCGAGTCACCATCGCTGCTCTCCTCTCGCTTTGCGCTGTCTGGTTCCGTGTCGTACGCGCCATCGATCCCGAGACAGAGCAATCGCGATGCCGGACGGAAAACGCCGAAATTACGCGTCGGGCGGCGAAGTGACTCGGGCGGCATGCCCGCGGTCAGGCGCGAGAACGGCGTTGTGCCCGATGGTCGAAGCGAGGAACCCGGTGGCTGGAGGGCGGAGGTGTCGAGCGCCGGGCGGCACGCGGACGCGCCGCCCGGCTCGGCCGGATCGGGTCAGCGCTTTGTGGCGAGACCCTTCCGCTTCACGTAGCTCCAGAGCTTCTTGGTCATCTCGGCTGGGCCGATCGGCTCGGCGCCGAACAGCGATTCCAGGCTGTCCGTGCGGCCCTGGAAGCTGATCGCGTATCCGCCGAAGGCCGGCTTCTTGTTTCCGGTGCGCTTCTGCATGGTGTCCCCCCCTTTTCCTGAGCGAAGTTCGGGCATGCTTCAAGCCATGACTACCATGCAGCGCGGCCGCGACCAAGAAAAAGCGCCATATCTGGGGGTCGGGCGACACCGGAGCACCCGCAGGAGCTCGACGCGGAGGGTATTTCTTACGTAGCGGTGCTCGCCCGCGCGGGGGCGTCGGCCGGCTGACCGAGCCGGTCGGCGAGCCACCTGGCCGCGAGGCCCCCGACGAGCCCGGTCCCGAGGGTCAGGACCAGCGCCGCGGCGGTCGGCCACGGCCCGGGCACCATCGGCTCGAACGCGGGCGTCCGGCCGATCACGACTCCCATGAACGCGAGCAGGCCCACCGCGTACGCCAGGGTCGCCGGGACCAGCCGGCGCCGCGGATCGATCCCGATCAGGATGAGCACGGGGACGAACGCCAGGATCCGTATGAGAGTGCCGCCCACCGGGGCGCCCGGCGTGCTGCCGTTCTTCCGCGCGATCTCGAACGACACCGCGACTGGTGAGGTCGGGTCCTTGGCGATTTCCTCCTCGATGACGGAGACGGGCTGCATGATCTCGAAGCCTACGCGCGCGATGGTCGAGCCGATCATGCCGAGGACGACCACGATGGCCAGCACCGCGATCGGCGCCCAGCGCAGACGGGTGAGGCGCGCGGCCGGCACGAGCGCCAGGGGCAGAAGGAGCGCGCCGAGGATCGAGAAGGTGTAGAAGAGGACGCCGCCGTGGGCGTACGCGATCCGGCCCGATTCACGCAGCCCCACCGCGAGCGTGCCGTAAAACGTGGCGAGCGCGAAGATGACGGTGCCCAGCTGCACGCGTCCGGCGGGGTACACCTCGCGCGCGATGACGGCGCACGCCAGCGTGTTGATCGCGACTCCCAGCAGCCCGAGAAGGTGAGGCGGGCTCCACAGTGTGACGTCGAGCCCGAACAAGCGGTGCCAGAGATCGTCGATCGGGGCCGCCAGCACCGACAGCGCGATCCCCCACGCCGCCAGGTGAAAGCCCGGCGTGCCGGTGATCCCGAAGATGCGATCGGCGCCGGCGGGCTCCCGCCCGGCCATCAGCCGCCGGAGCGTGTCGATCGCCAGAACGCCGAAGGCGCCGAGGACGACGAGCGTCACCCCGGCATAGGTCATGACGTGCGGGGGGATCCAGAACGAGTCGCGCCCGATCTGCACGTGCCACTGGATGTCCCACTGCACGCCCCACGCCGCCAGCACGTTGGCGGCCAGCATGACCCAGAGTCCGACGCGATGCAGGACGCGAGAGTCGGCGCGGGCGGTGGAGACCGGCGTGGAGTCGCCCAGTAGCGCGGTCGGCACGGTGCTCATCGGTGCTTCTCCTTTGTGACGGCGGCCCCGGGCCGCAGATAGGCGCCCAGGCGGCGAAGAAATCGAGTCTGGCGTTGCTGGAAGTCGGCGTCGGACACCTGGAGGCCGGTGACCATGCGGACGAGCTGGGGAAAGGCCAGCGGAAACATCGTGAGGGCCATCAGCGAGAGCACGAGGCACTCGGCGTCCAGATCCTGGTGGACCTGCCCGGCGCGCTGCGCGTCCCGGATACGCTCGCTGCCCTCTACCCACGCCTTGCGGCGCTCGTCCTCGGCGACGGGCTTGCGGTCGCCGATGCCCAGCGCCTCCCACTGGAGCAGGCGAATGCCGTCGCCCCGCTTCAGGACGCGGGCGAAGAGAAAGGGCAGGAGATCGGCGGTGTCCGGCGGCGCGGCGGCGACGAGGTCGAGGTTGGTGGCGATGCTCTCGCGGAGCACGGCGCGGTAGAGCGCGTCCTTGTCGCCGAAGTAGTGGTAGAGCATCCGCTTGTTCACGGCGGCCGCCCGGGCGATCGCGTCCACCCGGGCGCCGGCGATGCCCTTGGCGACGAACTCCCGCCGGGCGGCGCGGAGAATGCGCTCGCGGGTTCGAACGGGGTCCCGGCGCGAAGTAACCATCCAGATACCCGGATGGCGAGAATAGTATCTAGACGGTTACTTGCCTGTCAAGCCGGCGCCGCGCGTGGCGCTGGACGGGGGCGCCGTACCTCGCGTATGGTTTCGGACACCATGAAGTTCGGCTGGATGACCCTGTCCATGTCGCCGTCGGCCGCGGACGACCTCGCGTGCGTCCACCAGCAGCTCGAGCAGGGCGTGCTCGCCGAGGCGATGGGCTTCGACTACCTCTGGCTCACCGAGCACAACTTCACGGGCGAGTGCGCCTACGCCGATCCGATTCCGTTCGCCGGCGCGCTGGCGGCACGCACCTCGCGCGCGCGGCTCGGGTTCGCCGTCATCCAGATGGCGCTGCACCATCCCGTGCGCCTCGCCATCCAGCTCGCCGTGCTCGACAACCTGAGCCGCGGGCGGCTCGAGGTCGGCATCGGCCGCGGCTCGGCCTACAACGAGTACGAGTACGTCGGCTTCGGCCTGCGCAGCGACGACAGCCGCGACCGGATGGAAGAGGCGATCGAGGTGCTGACCCGCGCCTGGACCGAGGAGCCGTTCGTGCACGACGGGAAGTTCTTCTCGGCCCGGCTGCCGGCGGTCCGGCCGCGCCCGGTCCAGCGGCCGCACCCGCCGATCTGGCGCAGCGTGATCTCGGTCGACGCGCTGGTCGAGTGCGGCCGCGCGGGCGTCCCCGTGATGATGTCGCGCGTGCCGAACGCGCGGATCCCCGAGCGCCTGGCGCGATACCGTGAGGGGCTCGAGGCCGGCGGTCACGACGCGGCCACCCGGCGCCGGCGGCTCGCCGAGGCGTCGGTGTGGCGCTTCCTCTACGTCGCCGACAGCGAGGCCCAGGCCGAGGACGACGTGCAGGCGGCGACCCTGCACTATCGCCAGCACATGCACCACGTGCGCGAGGCGTACAACCCCGCCGACTTTCGGGTGAACGCGGCGGCGATGAACCCCTGGATGGACCCGACGGTCTCCCATCCGGACGGCGTGCGCTTCGTGCTCGAGACGGGCGCGCTCTACGGAACGCCGAAGCGGGTGGCCGAGCAGATCGCGGCGCTCCGCGACGTCGGCCTCGGACACGTCATGTGCCAGGCGAGCTGGGGCGGGCTCGCTCACGACAAGGCCGTCGCGTCGCTCAAGCGCTTCGGCGAGCACGTCGCGCCCGCGTTCCGCGACGCATAGCCGACCAGGAGGGTCACCATGCCACGCATGACGGGCAACCGGTATTTCGCCGAGGCGGTGCACGCCGCCGGCACCACCCACGTCTTCTTCGTCCCGACGATCATGCTCCCGGCCATGGCCGAGATGGAGGACATGGGGATTCGGCGCGTCGTCACCCACGGCGAGAAGGCCGCGGCCTACATGGCCGACGGCTATGCGCGGGCGGCTCGCCGACCCGGGTTCTGTCTGTCTCAGACGATCGGTTCGGCCAACCTCGCCGCCGGACTGCGCGACGCCTTCATGGCGTGCTCGCCCGTCATCGCCCTGACGGGCGGCAACGACGCCGCGTCCCGCTACAAGCACGTCTATCAGGAGATCGAAGACTTCCCCATGTGGGAGCAGGTCACCAAGGCGAACTTTCAGGTGGACGCCCTCGAGCGCTTCCCGGACCTGCTCCGGCAGGCGTTTCGCGTCGCGACCAGTGCGGCGCCGGGCCCGGTGCATCTGGAGTTGTCGGGCACCCACGCGCAGGTCCTGGAGCGCGAGGCGGAGCTGACTCCGCTCTGGGAGGAGCGCTTCATGAAGGTCCCGGCGTTCCGTCCCGAGCCCGAGCCCGACGCGGTGCGGGCGGCGGCGCAGGTGCTGGCCCAGGCCGAGCGCCCCGTCATCATCGCCGGGGGCGGAGTGATCTGGTCGGGCGCCGAGGCCGAGCTGGCGAAGCTGGCCGAGCTGCTCCAGATCCCCGTCGCCACGGCGCTGAACGCCAAGGCGGTGCTGCCCGATGACCATCCGCTGAATGTCGGTGTGCCGGGAACCTACTCGCGCTGGTGCGCGAACCGCGTTGTCGCCGAGGCCGACCTGGTGTTCTTCATCGGTAGTCACGCCGGCGGCCAGGTCACCACCAACTGGCAGGTCCCGAAGCCGGGCGTCGCGGCGATCCAGCTCGACATCGATCCGGAGGAGCTGGGACGCAACTATCCCTTGAAGGCGGCGCTGCTCGGCGACGCGAAGGTGACGCTGCACAAGCTCATCGCGGCCGTCGGATCGGCCGGGCCGCGGCGTGAGTGGCTCGGCCGCGTTCAGAGTCTGGTGCGCGAGTACCGCGAAGAGTCGGACCAGACGCGGAGCTCCGACGCGGTGCCCATCCGCCCGGAGCGCATCTGCAAGGAGATCTCGGAGTGGCTGCCCGAGGGCGGCGTCGTGCTGTCGGACACCGGCCACTCCGGCATGTGGACCGGCCAGATGATCCGGCTCACCCGGCCGGGACAGCGCTTCATCCGCTGCGCCGGCTCCCTCGGCTGGGGCTTCCCCGCGACGCTGGGCGCCAAGTGCGCGCTACCGGATCGGCCGGTGATCGGCTTCTGCGGCGACGGCGGCTTCTACTACCACCTGGCCGAGCTCGAGACGGCGGCACGCTTCAACATCAGCGCGATCATGCTGGTCAACAACAACTACGCCCTGAACCAGGAGAAGCACCTCTTCGACTCCGCCTACAAGGGCCAGCAGCGCGGTCGGGCGAAGGAGATGTGGCACTTCAGCCACGCCGTCAGCTTCGCCAGAGTGGCCGAGGCCATGGGCTGCGTCGGGATTCGCGTCGAGCGCCCCGACGACATCCGGCCCGCGCTCGAGAAGGCGCTCGGCGCCAACGCGCCGGTAGTCGTGGAGGTCATCAGCGACGTCGACGCCATGTCGAAGCGGGCCTGGCGGCCGACTGCGTGAAGGGGAGGGCGATCCCGTGAGCGAATTCGACGGAAAGGTCGTGCTGATCACCGGATGCGGTCGCGTGCGCGGGATGGGCCGCGCCCTCTCGGTCGCGTTCGCCCGCGCCGGCGCCGACATCGTCGCCACCGACATCGCGACGGGCGGGACGCGCAACGAGAACGAGGAGGGGCTCGAGGAGATCCGCGTCGGCTGGAAGGGCCTCGAGAGCCTGGTCACCGAGATCGAGAGCCTGGGTCGCCGCGTGCACACGACGGTCGGCGACGTGAGCCGCGCCGCCGACGCCGAGCGCTTCGTCGCCGAGGCGCTCGGGCGGTTCGGCCGGGTCGACGTGCTCGTCAACAACGCCGCGGCGCCTCACGGCGCCGATCGCCGCCTGGTCTGGGAGACGCCGGAAGAGGCGTGGGACCTCGTGCTCGACGTCAAT
>QHSM01000754.1 GCA_003221595.1 Candidatus Rokuibacteriota bacterium
GACCGAGACGCGGCGCGCCTTCTTCAGCTCGACGATCCGCCGTCGTCGGGCGTCCCGCACCTTCTCGTACTCGACGAGGTTCAGGATCTCGGAGGGCTCCAGAAGCTTCACGCGATCACTCCTCGAGCCCGTAGGCCGACGCGAGAACCTCGATGGGGTGCTTCGGCTTCTTGCCGGTTCCCTGCTCGATCTGCAGCGCCGCCAGCGGGCAGTCGGTCGCCGCCGTCGGCGCGCCGGCGCCGGTGATCGCGTCGAAGAGCGGCTTCGCCACCTGGAGCGACAGCTCGTAGTATTCCTGCTTGAAGCCCCACGTTCCGTCCACGGCGGAGCACTTCTCGACCGCGTTGACCGAGGCGCCGGGAATGGCGCGGAGCACATCCGCCGACTTGTGGCCGATGTTCTGCGCGCGCAGATGGCAGGGCACGTGGTACGTCACGGCGCCGCCCGGACGGGTGAAGTTCGTGTCGAGCTCGCCCGCCGCCTGCAGCCGGGCGAGGTACTCGAAGAGATCCCGCGTGTTCTCGGCCACGAGCTTTGCGTCCTCCGAGCTGTCGAGCCACGGGTACTCCTGCTTCAGCATGTAGCTGCACGTCGGGCCGGGGACGACGATCTCACAGCCCTCGCGGACCGCCGCGGCCAGGCTCTTGACGTTGTCGCGGATGAGGGCCTTCGCCTCGTCCACCGCCCCGCCGTCGAGGTACGGCATGCCGCAGCACCGCTGCGGCGGCACCCGCACGTCGACGCGGTTGCGCTCGAGGACGCGCACCGCCGCGCGCCCCGTTGCCGGCTCGTAGTACTCGACGCTGCAGGTGTGGAACAGCGCGACCTTCCGCGGCGGCTTGGCGTCGCGGGACGCCGGCGACGCCGGCGCCGCGGGGCGCGACTTGAACCAGGCCGAGAAGGTGCGGCGGTTGAACTTCGGCAGGTTTCGCCGGCGATGGATGCCCGCCACCGCCTGCATGAACGCGCGATGCACGCCCAGCTCGTTCATCCAGTTCGACAGCGGGGCGCCGAGGCTCCCGAGCCGGCCGACCAGGTCCGCGTTGCCGAGCAGGCGGTCCTGCAGCGTGACGCCGCGCCGGCGCGTCTCGGCCGCGCGGGCTCGGAGCATGAGGCGCGGGAAGTCGACCTCCCACCGGTGGGGCGGCGTGTACGGACAGTGATTGAAGCAGAGCTTGCACTGATAGCAGAGATCGACGACTTCCTTTACATCCGCCGCCGGCAGCTTCTCCACGTCGCCGTCGACCGCCTCGACGTCCATCCGGTCGAACAGCACCTTGAACGACGGACACAGCGGCAAACACCGGCGACACCCGCCGCAGATGTCATAGACCCGCCGCAGCTCCCTATCAACCGCCCCGAGATCCCAGAACTCCGGGTTCTTGATATCGAGCGTTCCCATGTCTGCATCGACGCGATTCAGCTACGCATCGGCTCGCGGGGCCGGAGGACGGCGGGAGGGTCGAAGGGACCCGTTCCCGAAAACTGTCGGCGGGAGCCCCGCGCCCGGATGGAGCCCAGCCGAGGCGGAGCAGCGCACGCGTGCCGCGTGGTCGTCTCGACCCTCCCGCCGTCCTCCGGCCCCGCGAGCCGATCGTCAGCTAGATCGCCTCGGCGGGATCCTTACCGGCAATCTGCGTCAACCCTTTGTTGAACCGGCCGGCGTGCGACTTCTCGGCCTTGGCCAGGGTCTCGAACCACTCCGCCAGCTCGCCGAAGCCCTCGCTGCGCGCCGTCTTGGCCATGCCCGGGTACATCTGCGTGTACTCGTAGGTCTCGCCGGCGACGGCCGCCTTGAGGTTCTTCTCGGTCTTCCCGATGGGCTCGCCGGTGGTCGGGTCGCCCACTTCCTTCAGGAAGTCGAGGTGGCCGAACGCGTGGCCGGTCTCGGCATCGGCCGTGTCCTTGAAGAGGCCGGCGATGTCGGGGAAGCCCTCGATGTCCGCCACGCGCGCGAAGTAGAG
>QHSM01000721.1 GCA_003221595.1 Candidatus Rokuibacteriota bacterium
GGCGAGGTATCGGCGGGCACCGTCTCTTCCAGGCAAGGTTCTTGACGAGCGAGCCCCGCTATTCAAGTATGGGCCGACATCAGAGCCAGGAATCGAGCCAGGAGAGGAGCACGCGATGACCCGCACTCCGACGCTTTGTCAGATCAACGGCACGTTCGCTGCCGAGGCGCTGGGCATCGACCTGGCGCGGCCGCTGGACACCGAACCCCTGGCCTGGATCGAGCAGGCCTTCGCGGCCCATCCCGTCCTGGTGTTCCCCGAGCAGGACCTGGGGCCCGGCGAGCTGGCGGCGTTCGGGCGCTGCTTCGGCAAGCCGAAGCTTCACTCGCTGGTCGACTATCGCCACGCCGAGTATCCCGAAGTGTCGTGGCTGACCAACGTCGACAAGGCCGGCAACATCGACTGGTTTGGCGTCAAGCGTGCGACCGACTGGCACACCGACTCGCCGTACGAGGACGAGCCGCCTCGCCTGGCGATCCTGCATGCCAAGGAAGTGCCGTCCTCGAAGGGCGGAACAATCTTCGCGGACATGCGCGCCGCCTACGACGCGCTCTCCGACGAGATGAAGCGACGGCTCGCCGGCATGGTCGGGCTCCACGGTCGCCACGATGGACCCGCCGGGGTCCGGCTCTACGAGGGCGACCCCGAGCAGCGGATCGACCGAGCCTATCCCGAGAAAGCGCGTCCGGCCGTGGTCACGCACCCCGTCAGCGGACGGCGAATCCTCTTCGTCAATCCGCTGCACACGCACGGCTTTCAGGCAATGCCTCGCGACGAGGCGTGGACTCTCATCGACCAGCTCGCCGACCATTCGACCCAGGACCGGTTCACCTACTACCACCAGTGGCGGGTCGGCGACATGTTGATGTGGGACGAGATGGCAACGATGCACCGCGGTGCCGGCGACTATCGACCCGATGAGCGTCGTGTTCTCCTGCGTACCGTCGTTTACCCGAGCTAGGAGCCGCTGAGAGCGATCTCCGGCCGCGGCAGCCTGTCCCACTGGTTGCCACATTTGTCGTGCCCGCCCCGCTCTAGAGCCGGGTTCGGGACCTAAAGTACCAATCCCACACGCGTCGACTGCTGGCATTCCCGTTGCTCCGCAGCCACACGCGCGCTCACATCGCTCTCGCTCACCCTGCTAACGTGTCCCCGCGGATCAGCCAACCATCCAGGCAGGAATCGGGGCAGCGGCGCCGGGCGACATCGTGCTCGTCGCGCCCGGGACATACTTCGAACGGATCAACTTCTTGGGCAAGGCGATCATCGTGACGAGTGAGGCCGGCCCGTCCGGCACCATCATCGATGGAGGCGCCGGGGGTGCCGTCGTTACCTTCAACACCGGCGAAGGGCGCGGTGCCGTGATCCGTGGCTTCACCATCACCAACGGCGGAGGCTTCTCGGGTAGCGGCGTCGTGGTGTCGAACGCCTCGCCGACCATCGACTTCAACATCATCACGGCGAACCGAGGCTGCGACGGCGTCGGCATCAACGTGAGCTTCGGCTCGCCGCTGATCACGAACAACCAGATCACCGGGAACGTCCGGACCGAGTGTTCCGGCGGCCTCGGCGGCGCCGGCATCAAGGTGAGCGGCGCCAGCGCGGCGGTGATCGAGTCGAACTTCATCGCCGACAATTCCCTGACCGGGGGAAACGGCGGAGGCATTTCGCTCTTCGCGGCGGGTGCTCCCATCATTCGTAACAACCGGATCATGCGGAACAGCGTGTCGGGCGTCTCTCCCGCCGCTCGGGGCGGTGCCATCTATATCGTCAATCAGTCGGACGCGCTCATCGTCCAGAATCTGATCGTCGGCAACGGCGCGGGCGAGGGCGGCGGCATCTACTGGCTGGTCCCCTCCGGGGCGCGCGGCCCGCGCCTCGTCAACAACACCATGGTCGACAACCAGGCCACCGTCGCCGGACAGGGCTCCGCCGTGTTCGCGGACGGCTTCGACATCAACGCGGTGCTGGTCAACAACATACTGGTGGCTCCTGCCGGCCAGACGGCGCTGCATTGCGGCAATTTCAACGATCCCAATCCCCCGGTGATCCAGTTCAACGACGTC
>QHSM01000090.1 GCA_003221595.1 Candidatus Rokuibacteriota bacterium
CGTCGCGTTGCGACCGCCTCAGATCGCGTCGAGCGGGGGAATGTCGCCGATCAGGCCGCGCTCGTGGGCCATTCCGAACAGGCGCTCGACCGCGGCAAGCCCGTCCCGGCCGAGCGACAGCGTGTAATTGTTGACGTACATGAGGACGAACCGCCGGCACGTCTCCTTGTCGATCCCGCGCCCGTAGCGCATCGCGTATTCGAGCGCCTCGTCCACGTTCGCGTGGGCCCAGGCGATCGAGTCGCGAAGCCCCTGCGAGAGTGCCCGGTGAACGTCCTCGCCGAGGTCTCGACGCATCACGTTGACGCCCAGGGGCAGCGGCAGGCCCGTGTCGCGCAGCCAGGACTCACCGAGGTCCAGGACCTTTGTCAGGCCCATCTTCTGGTGCGTGATCTGGCCCTCGTGGATCAAGAGGCCGAGATCGGCCTGGCCATCGAGCACGGCCTGGGGAATCTTGTCGAAGGCCACCTCGATCAGCGGCGGGTCGCCCACATAGAGCCGGAGCAGCAGCGCCGAGGTCGTGTGCATGCCCGGGCTCGCCACCACCCGGTTCTCGAGGTCCGCCAGGGGGATCGGCGCCCGCGCGACCAGGATGGGCCCGTAGCCCAGCCCCATCGACGCACCGGCGTCCATCATGCGGTACCGGTCGGCGATGAGCAGGTAGGTCGCGAAGGAGACGGCGGTCACGTCGAGGTCGCCCGTGCGCGCACGCCGGTTGAGCGACTCGATGTCCTCGAGAATGTGCTCGATCGCGATCCCGGGAATCTTCACCTTCCCGGCGGTGAGGGCGTAGAACATGAACGCGTCGTCGGCGTCGGGGCTGTGGCCGATCTTCACCGTTCGCACGGGAGTCCGTCCGCTAGTCGGTGGCGAAGCGCCGACGGAACTCGCCGGCGCGGATCGCGCGGATGATGGCGTCCCGGTTGCGCCGGGCGTCGACCTCGATCCACGCCTGGCCGAAGTGGACGGGGCCGTGGGCGTCGTCGGTCGCGATCTTCACGAGGGGGATCGCGGGCGACTCGTAGAGTGGATAGCGCCGGCCGGTCTCCGTCACCTCGACCGCGTCGAGGGCGACGCCGCCGGCGCCGATTCGCCGGATGCGCTCCACTGTCTGCTCGATCGAGAGATGGTAGCGAGCCGGATGGTTCAGGACGTAGAGCGTCTCGCGATCGCCGACGACCTTGCCGATGTGCTGATCGAACCGGGGCCAGTTCAGCTCGATGCCGTGGAACAGGACCAGCTTCGACGACGAGACCTTGGGGAGCTCGCGCCAGTAGCTCTCGTCGATCCAGCTCTCGTGGTCGGTGATGGCGAGGAAATCGTAGCCGAGCTCCTCGTACGCGGCGACGAGCTGTGCCGGCTCCTTGACGCCGTCCGAGAAGGTGGTGTGGGCGTGCAGGTTGCCGCGGAGCCAGGGCATCAGGTCAGGGGATCGGAGCCGCGGGCCGCCGCTCTGGAGCCGGACCGTCCCAGGTGACCGAGAAGCCCAGCGCGAACCAGCCGCTGACCTCTTTCCACCCAGAGCTCATCGGGGGGGTCGGCGTGTTCGGCGAGACCCATCCCCCCAGGCCGATGCGCCCGGTCGACTTCGGCCATACGTACGGCATCGAGACCGAGCCGAGGAAGCCCGGATCGTACTGCACCAGGCCGCCGCGCGGGTAGTGGTCGGCGTCGATCGGCCGCGTCTCGTCGTAGAGGCCGGGAGGGATAACTTCCCGCTCGGGCTTGACCGTGGGGGGTGGCGCAGGCTTCTCGATCTCGACCTCCTGCGCCCAGCTTGAAGTCGCGAAGAGCACCGCGAACAGGACGGCGACTACGTACCTCATACGCCCATTGTACTGGATTCGCCCAGCGCGCGTGGCCCGGCGTCGGAAACGCTACCCGGGGCGTTAGGCACGGCACGCCGCCATGAGGGACGATACGTCGGAGAGCTCGTCGAGCGACAGCGCGGCCCGCTCGATCGCGGCCACTCGCTCGGGCGGGAGCACCCGGCCGGCGTTGTCGCGGAACTTCGCCACGATCGCCTCGGGCTCGATCGGCCGCGCCGCGCCCCCTCGGCCGTCAGGCTCCCGCGCCTCGTAGAGCCGGCCGTCGCGGAGGTGAACTCGGACCCACCCCGGGAATCCGTCCGGGAAGCGCGAGGCACGGTCGACGACGTGCTCAACACGGGAGGCCAGCCCCAGCAGGCGCTCGTCGGTGATTCGCTCCTTCGCGTAGGTGTCGAGGCCGACCCGCCCGTCCACGAGGGCCGCGGCTACCGAGTACGCCAGGCTGAACTGCGCGTCGTACGGCGTGCGCGGGCGCAGCTTGGCCTCGCGCGGCTCGCACACGATCGGAATCTCGCCGGCCGGCACCCGGCACTCGATGCGCTCGATCGAGTCGGGCTCGATCCCGTGCTGGAGACGAAGCGCGAGCGCGCAGTCCAGATACGCGTGGTTGTAGTGGCAGCAGGGGTACGGCTTGAATCCGATGCGAAGCGTCTCCCATTCCTTGCCGAGAGTGTCGAAGGGGCCGGGATCCGGGTCGGACCTGAGGAACGTCCGGTAGAACCCGAAGCGGCCCTCGAGGATCGAGGCCGGCCCGGTGAAGCCGCCCCGCGCGAGCCCGGCCGCGACGATACCGGAATGGGCCGCCCATCCGGGATGGACCCGCTTCACCCAGGAGCCGTCCTCGAGATGCTCGATGACCCCCGACGCGAAGCTGCCGGCAATGCCCAGGGCCGCGGTGAGGCGCGCGGCGTCGAGGCCCTCGAGCCGGCCGGCCGCCACCGTCGTCCCGAAGGCGCCGCAGACCGCGGTCGCATGCCAGCCCCCCGCATGGAAGGCGCCCGGCGCCGCCATGCCGACCCGGCTGATCGCTTCGTATCCCGCGACCGCTGCCGTGACGAGCGCCCGACCGCTGTGCGCGCCGGCTTCTCCGATCGCCAGGACCGTGGGCAGGATCACGGCGGAGGCGTGCGTGATCGAGATCGGGTGGGTGTCGTCGAAATCGAGCCCGTGCGCGAGGGCGCCGTTGGCCAGCGCGGCCAGCGGCGGCGCGGTCCTCAGGGTCGAGCCCACCACGCTGCAGGGCCCGCCCTGGCCCCAGCCCTTCAGCGCACCGAGAACCGACGGCGCAACTTCCGAGGACGACGCGGCGAGCGCGATGCCGAGAATGTCGAGCGCCCGCAGGCGGACACTGGCGACCACCGCGGCCGGAACGTCCTCGAACTCGAGGGGGGCCGCGAACGCGGCCAATCGCTCGGCCAGCGTCATGACGGTGCTCAGCCCGGCATGGCGATGTTGCCGTCAGGCTCCCGGACGTTGCCGTTGGGCTCGCGGCTCCGAATCGCCGTCACGCTGCGGCCCTCGGCGTCCTTAATGTCGAATTCCTCGGCGAGCCCCGCGCCGATCAGCTGCTGCACGAGCGCCTCGCGCTCGGCACCGACGGGGGGAAGCTGGTGAGATTTCCAGCGCATGACGAAGTACCCGCGGCTCACGTGCGGCAGGCGGGCCTCGGCGCGCTGCAGCTCCTGGAGCGCGTGCTCGAGGGCCACGCCCGTGACGGGCTGGAACGGGGGACGTGCCACCCGGGACGGCGCCATGCGGGTCGGGGCGCGCTCGAACTGGCGGGGTCGCTCGACGCGGAACGTCGCGATGCCGTCGCTCAGGTGGATCTGTCCGAAGCAGCGCACGCGCAGGTCCTTCGACAGGTCGTCCGCCGACCACGTCGCGACCCATACCTGGCGGCCCAGCGCGTTCACCGCCTCGACCGCCGGCACGAAGTCGTCGTCGCCCGAGACCAGCACGGCCGCGTCGAAGGCGCCGATGGCCGCGTAGTGGATCATTTCCGCGACGAGCCGCGTGTCCACACGCTTCTCGGTGGTGTACTCGTACTCGGCGCTGCACGCCGGGCAGCGCCCGGAGCGGCGCACCCGTAGTTCCCGCTTGACGAAGTAGCCCGGGCGAAGCTCGAGACCTTTCAGGAAGCCTTCGACCAGGGGGGGGGCGTCGGCCGACACGCCGACGTAGTAATGGGCACCGGAGAAGATGGCGCCGGGGCCGCCGACGGCCTGCGTGATCCAGGCGGCCAGGCGGTCATAGTCGACCCGGAGCGATTCGTCGTACCGCTGGAGAGACCGGTAGAAGTTCTGTCCGTCAAAGAAGACGCTGACCTTCATGGGCAGCTCCCGGGCAAATCACACGTGATAATGTAGGACGATACCGGATCGTCCAACTCGTCCAGACCACCTTTTGAGTGCCGCACAGGCTACCCGCCATCGCCCGCCAATGCAAGAGGCTCTCGAAAGCTCACGCGAAGGGCCGCCGGGGCGGCTCCCCGCCTTCATCGCCAGGGACCTTTAGCGGACTGCTGTGCAGGATCGCAGAGGAATGGCTCTCGAAACTACCGACCCGGGCGTCTGCTAGACTCCCGCCAGCCATCCTCCACCGAGGTGCCCGTGTTCGCTGTCGAGGCGCAGCAGGCGGCGAGAACCTCCCGCATAGGCGTACTCGGTCTGCCGGCGTCCGCGTGAGGCAGCTTGACCAGCCAGACATGACTGATATGCGCACCTGGGGCGCGCACGAGCGGATCGGCGTGAAGCGATCGACCGCTTCGGAGGGCAAGCGATGATGCGCAGCGTGCTCAGCTTGGCACCTGTCGTCCTCACGGTCGCGCTTTCCGGGTGCTCTCGGGAGAACGCGGGCGACCGGCTGACGCGGGAGTGTAGCGAGGTTGTAGACGCTGGGACCGATTCGGAGAATTCGACGAACCCCGCCATTGCCACTGTGAAGCGTACGGATATGGAGGCCGTAATCCGCTCTGAGCAGTGGGCCACGACTCCGCTCCGCAAGGCGATGCAAGCCGAGCTGGCCGAGCTTGAAACGTCACGAGGATACACTTCCGACAAGTACGAAGCCGCCTGGGAACGAGTGGTCAATACAGGCGACGAACGCGACGCGATATGGCGCGCAGCATTCGAGAGCGACCTTCCCCGTCGAGAGCGAATCCGCAGCAGGATGATCCGCGAATGCGTGCGGATGCGCGAAACGAAGGAGGGCGCCCGATGATCCTGCATACACGACGAGCCTCCCTGCTCGTCGCGTTCTCGGTGCTGCTCCTGGCTGGCTGCGCGCCCCGTGCGGTCGCTACGGACCAATCGAACATCAATGGGTATGACAAGACGACGTGGGGAATGACGCCAGACCAGGTCCTGAACGCCGAAGCACCAGAGGCCAAGAAGGTCGAACGGCCAGAAGAGTTTGGAGACCTGACTAGTGCAATAGTCATAGAAGGAGTCAAGCTCGGAACGGGCAAATTCGATGTTCACTTCTATTTTGATTCTAGTCTCAGATTGCAGGAGGTGGTCGTCAGATGTCTCGAACGGAATAATGTGCAGGCAAACGCACTAACGTTCTCTTTTCTTGAAAAGCTCTTCACAGAGAAATATGGTTCGCCCACGTACAGAGAGGGCGGAACGAGGCCTCGCGTCTTTTGGGAGCTACCGCACACAACTATTCGGCTTGTGCACTTCACCGCTTTCGGTGGGAGCGTGTCGAGAGTGAATTTTTCCTATATGCCATCAACGCGGAGTTCGCGCTGAGAGTCAGATGCGGCGGCGCGCGGGGTAGTTCAAGTAGCCGGTGAATGACCAGCGCGGCCGGGAAAACAGCCAAGCAAGCGAACGTGCGCCGTAAGTACGCAGGTTACTTGGTGGACGATACTGGACTTGAACCAGTGACCTCTGGCATGTGAGGCCAGCGCTCTGCCAACTGAGCTAATCGTCCGTGCGCGGGATGTTACATACTTACGCGACAGGTTTCAAGCGAAGCCATCCGATTGTCACCAGGAATGTCACCAGCGAGCTTGAGCGCCGCCGCCCGGAGGTCCGCCGGGCTCACGATGGCGTAGCGCCGGTAGACGTTCTCGGTCTTGTGCCCGGTGAGCTTCATGGCGACGGAGCGCGGCACCGCGGCCCGCTCCATGTCGCGGACGGCCGTCCGACGCAGATCGTGGCGCAGCATCCTCGGCACGCCCGCCGCCTTGCACGCCGTCGCCCACGCCCGCCGGAAGTCATCGCGAGGCTTCCCGGCAAAGCGGCCTTTTAGGTGCGGGAACAACGCCGGCACGATCCGCTCGGCCTTCCGCTCGAGGGTCTTCACGCGCTCGACCTGCTCGGTCAGGAGTTTGCGGGATCGATGGTTCACGGCCAAGCCAGAGAAAGCCGACCCGGTACACCTTCCCCGCTTGCTGCGCCTCCGCGGCGAGCAGCTCAAGAATGAGGCTGAGAGTGAGAATGACCGCGAGCCCGATCATCCGCATGGGTACCTCGATGATCTCAGCGGCTTGCATCCAACTAATCGCGCCACTCATCGTCCGCAGCATGACTTCGCGAATTGTCATGGCCCGCTCGAGGGCTGTCGTCCCTACACGCCAAGCTCGCAGCCCTTGACCGGGTCTCGGCTCGCGCTGTAGCATCCGGTCACCTCTGGAGCCGGACGCTGCGCCCGAGCCCCAGACGCGTGGGATTTCGGCGGCCGATCGACACTCGGCGTAGGCTCGCCTGCCCGAGAAGAGAAGGGCCCTATGGCAGGTTCACTCCTGTCAAGCCGATCATGACCTGCCTCGCCCTCCACGAGGTCTGCCTCAGCTTCGGGGGTCTGCGCGCAGTCGACCGCGTGAGCTTCAGCATCGAGACCGGCGCCATCCACGGCCTGATCGGTCCCAACGGCGCCGGCAAGACTACCGTCTTCAACTGCATCACCGGCTTCTACCGCCCGACGAGCGGAGCGATCCGGTTCAGGGAGCGCGACATCACGGGCCTTCGCCCCGACCAGATTGCCCGTCTAGGGATTGCCCGAACGTTCCAGAACGTGCAGCTCTTTCGGAGCCTGAGCGCGCTCGACAACGTCCTGGTGGCGAAGCACAGCCACATGCGGACGGGCGTCTTCGCCGAAGGCCTGACCCTGCCCTTCGTGCGCCGTCAGGAACGGCAGGTCCGCGACAAGGTCGACGAGGTCATGGCGTTCCTGGGTCTCACGGACATCCAGCGACAGCCCGCCGGCAACCTCCCGTTCGGCTCGCAGAAGCGCCTCGAGTTGGTGCGGGCGCTGGCGCTCGAGCCCACACTCCTGCTCCTCGACGAGCCGGCGTCGGGGCTGAACGTGTCGGAAACGCGGGCGCTCGCCGAGCTGCTGCTCGCGGTAAGGGATCGGTTCAAGCTCACCATCCTGCTGGTCGAGCACGACATGGGGTTTGTGATGAACATCTGCGGGACCATCACCGTGCTCAATTTCGGCGGCAAGATCGCCGAGGGCACGCCGCGCGAGGTGCAGAACAGCCCCGAGGTCGTCAAGGCCTACTTGGGAGAGGCCGTCAGTGTTGGCACGACCTGAGGTGGCGCCCAAGGGCGCGTCGGGGCAACCGCTGCTGGCCCTCGACGGAATCGAAACCTACTACGGCAGCATTCAGGCGCTCAAGGGCATTTCCTTCAAGGTGCCGGAGGGCTCCATCGTCACGCTGCTCGGAGCCAACGGGGCCGGCAAATCGACGACGCTGAAGTCCATCTCGGGTCTGGTGCCCCCGACGCGAGGCACGGTGGCCTTTCTTGGACAACGGATCGATGGACTTCCCTCGGAGGAGATCGTGCGCCTCGGTATCTCGCACGTCCCCGAGGGCCGTGAGCTCTTTCCCGAACTGACCGTCCTCGAGAATCTGAAGATGGGGGCCTACACTCGCCGAGACAAGAAAGCGATCCAGCGGGGCCTTGAACGGGTGCAGGAGCACTTCCCGATTCTGGCGGAGCGGAGATCACAACTCGCGGCGACGCTCTCCGGCGGGGAACAGCAGATGTTGGCGATCGGTCGCGCGCTGATGGCCGAACCCAAGCTGATGCTTCTCGACGAACCCTCGCTGGGTTTGGCCCCCATGCTGGTAGCGGAGATTTTTCGCATCATCCGCGAGATCCACGAGAGTGGGACCACGGTGCTCCTGGTCGAGCAAAATGCCAACAAGGCGCTGTCCATCGCCGACTACGGTTACGTGCTAGAGACCGGAACAATCTCACTTGCCGGCGACAGTCAACAACTCTTGCGAGACGACCAGGTCCGCCACTCGTATCTCGGGCAGCGGTAACGCCAACACCCATGCAGGGAGGAGTCACATGAAACGCTTTCTCAGCAGCCTTGGGGTTCTGGTC
>QHSM01000722.1 GCA_003221595.1 Candidatus Rokuibacteriota bacterium
CCGAATCGATCCGGAAGACGCTCACCGTCAACGGCGCGCCCGTGCTGGAAGAGATCGGCCTGTTCTGCGCGTCGGTGGCGACGCTGGCGGGCCAGCCGGCCACGGCGTTCCCGGGCGGCCGCACGCGCGCCGGCTTGCCGATCGGCCTGCAGGCGATCGGGCCGTACCTCGAGGACCGCACGCCGATCCGGTTTGCGGGCCTCGTCGAGCGCGAGCTCGGCGGCTTCGTCCGTCCGCCCCGATACGAGAGGGACTGACCCGCAGCGCCCACGCGAGGGACCCATGAAGATCAGCGCGTTTCATCTGATGCCGTATCGCGAGCTGCCCGAAGATTTCGAGAAGCGCTACAAATCCGTCTGGGTGACCCCGCCGTGGTGGGAGCTGGCCGACGCTCGCCGCGTTGGCCAGTACTACAACTGGACCCTCGACGAGCTCACGTACGCGGCGAAGTGCGGCTTCGACGGCGTGTGCACCAACGAGCACCACCAGAACGCCTACGGATTCATGCCGAGCCCGAATTTGATGGGCAGCGTCCTGGCCCGAGCGACGAACGGCACCGACGTCGCGATCGTCCAGATGGGCGCGACCCTGCCGACGTCCAATCCGCCGCTGCGCGTCGCCGAGGAGTACGCGATGCTCGACTGCATCAGCGGCGGACGGCTCGTGGCGGGCCTGCCGCTCGGGAGCCCGATGGACGTCAACCTCTGCTATGGCATCACGCCCATGGAGCATCGCGAGCGGTACCGCGAGGCCTTCCGGGCAGCATCAGCACGTTCGATTTCGCGGTCGAGCATGACGTCTGCTACTGCTTTCTGAGCTACTCGGGGGCCCGGTCGGCCAAGACGATGATGGACGCCTACTGGCGTGTGGTCGCGGAGAAGGGTCGCGACCTCAATCCGTATCGCGCGGGCTTCCTGCAGCTGGTCGTCGTGGCCGAGAGCGACGCGCGCGCGGAGGAAAAATTCGCGCGGCACGTGGAGTACTTCTACCACAAGTGCCTGCACGTTCCCGCCATGTGGTTCTCGCCGCCGGGCAACCAGGATTACCGGAGCCTCGTCGCCAGCATGGCCAATCCCGTGCGCCGGGCCGAGAATCCCAAGAATCTCCGGTACCGGGATTTCGTGGACAAGGGGTACGTCATCGCCGGCAGCCCCGCCACCGTCCGCGACCGCCTGAAGGAGGAAGTGATCAAGGGGCTGCACGTCGGCAATTTGATGGTGCTCCTGCAGATCGGCTCGATGCCGCACGAGCTTGCCCTGGAGAACATCGAGCTCTTCGGCCGCGAGGTGCTGCCGGGGCTGCGCCCCGTGTGGGACGACGAGGGCTGGGTGAATCACTGGTGGCCGGAGCGCCTGCGGCAGCGTGCCCAACCGTCGATGGCCGCGGCGGCCGGCGGCGCATGAGCGCCGCGGTCGGCACCGCGAGCGCGAGTGAGGTCCAGGAGCGGACCATCACGGTCTGGCAGGACCGTGTCCGCATCCGGGTGCTCTCGAAGGGGCGCGGGCCGTCGCTGGTCTTCTTCCACGGCCCCTGGGGCCTTACGTGGGATCCTTTCCTCGACGAGCTCGCGCAGCACTTCACGGTGCACGCGCCGGAGCACCCGGGTACGACGCCGGACGCTCACGACGACGTCTATCATCTCGACGGGCTCTGGGACCTCGTGCTCTGCTACGACGAGCTGATGACCGCGCTCGGGATCAAGAGCGCCGTCATGGTCGGCCACTCGTTCGGCGGCATGGTGGCCTGCGAGCTGGCGGCGGCCTACCCGGATCGCACGCGGCGCCAGGCGCTGATCGCCCCGCTCGGCTTCTGGCGCGATCCCGATCGCATCGTGAACTGGATGATGCTGGAGCCCGG
>QHSM01000091.1 GCA_003221595.1 Candidatus Rokuibacteriota bacterium
GGTTTTGATCACACCTCGACCACCCTTCTGCTCCTTCCCGTACCGAGGTCCTTCTACTCCTTCCCGTACCGAGGATGGTACGGCCCGTAGAGAAGCCCCTGGTCCGTGTCGCCGAAGAACCGGACGTTGGCCCGCCCGCTGAGATCGTGCGCGGCCTCCGTCCTGTCGCCGAAGAGGCCCCCCGATCCCACGTTCGAGCTGTGCTGCACCGCGAACCGGCGCTCCCACAGCAGGAGCCCGCTCCTGGTGTCGACCAGCCTGGCCCGGAGCTTGACGATCGTGGCGGTGCTCAGCACCTGATGCTTCGTCCCGTACTCCTCCAGCGTGACGTACAGCACCGCGTCCGCGCCGAGGATCTCCGCGACCTTGCCCGGCGGAACACCGTTGTCCTTCATGAGCCGATCGACGACGGCAACCGGGAACACGTAGTAGCCCCGTTCGGCCAGAGGTCGTGTGACCGTGGACTGATAGCTCCACGCGGCGTCCGCTTCCCTGCTCTCGTTCACCGGCGGCGGGACCAGGATCGAGCGCGGCCGATGCTCCCGGAAATTGGTGTAGTCGTAAGACTTCGCGCAGCCGGCCGCTGTCAGGAGCGCCAGCGCGCACGCGGTCGACGAGACGAGCGCGCGCGCGGTCATGGCTTTCTCAGGTTGGCCAGCAAGCGATCGACGAAGGCGGCCGACTCCGGGAACTCCGCCTTCTCGGCTGCGAGCTCCTGCCGGGCCTGGTCGAGCTTGCCGAGCTGGAAATACATGTAGCCCAGATGGGCGTGAAACCCGGGCGGCATCCGCTTGTTCTGGGCGCGGGCCTTCTGGTAATCTTGCTCGAGCTCCTCGACTTGCTTCTCGGGCGACACCGCGCCGGGAGCCAGGTATGACGCGTAGATCCGCTCTTCATAGTGACCCCATGAATACAGGGTCGGCGTCGAGCAGCCGAGCAGCAAGACGCAGAGCCACGGCCCAGCGATCGCGGTACCTCGTAGGAAGGCCATCGTGCTCCGGACTACAGCGCCGGCACGAGATCTGTCAAGGAATCTATACTCGATCGATGAGACTCGCGGCCTCGCGGCAGTCGCTCGCCGTCGCGGCGCTCGTCATGGTGACGCTGGCCGGCTGCGCGACGCCGTACAGTCAGGGCCTCGTGGCGGCCCGACAGGGCCGGTATGTGGACGCCTCCGTGCTGTACGAAGAGGCGCTGGCCCGCGATCCCGATCGGCTCGACGCGATCGTGCAGCTCGGGATCGTCCGCTACAAGCTCGGCGCCCTCGACGGAGCGATCGAGCTGCTCGAGCGGGCCCGGCCGCGCGCTCCGGCCGAGCCGAGCGTGCGGCTCTTTCTCGCCCTCGCCTATCTCAGAAAGAACGATCTGGCCTCGGCGGACGAGCACCTCACGACGTTCGTCGCCCTCAAGCCCGATCGGTGGGTCTCGGCACTGGCCGAGCGCACGCTCGCCATGATCCGCTCGGAGCCGCTCTCGGAGCAGACGCGCGCGTTCGCGGCGGCCAGTCTCGAAAACGCGGCGGAGCTCGCCCAGGAAGTCGACGCCTGGCGAGCGTTCGAGAGCGATCGCTGGTACTTCTGGGGGCCGTATCCGTATCCACCGGCTCCGTATCCCGGCTGCTGGTACGCGTGGCGGGGCGGCTGGCTTCGCTGCTACTAGCCCCGGCACCCTCCCGGCCACGGGACGGCGGGCGAAGCGCGGTCGTTCAGGCCCCGTGTTAGAATTTCGGCAATGCGATTCCGGGTGAGCGTCGGGTGAGCCGCGCCGGTCACTACGGCTTCGAGCGGCGGCGGCGAGCCGACATCCAAAAGGCGAAGCAGGAAGCAAAGCGCCAGCGCAAGACCGAGCGCGCGGAGGCCGGGGTCAGCGGGCCCGAGATCGGCGAGGCGCAGGACATCGGCACGCCGACCGGCATGTGGGAGTGGTTCTCGCCCAGTCGTGGCCGCACCGTGACGTCCGGCGCCGGCACGCGGCCCGATCCGGATCCGCCCGATGACTGGGTCCTGCTGACCGACGTCGAGCCCGACGCCCCCCCGGCCTGACCTACTTCTTCGCCGCCTCGGCGGCCTGAAAGCTGATCTTGTTGTGGGTCCCGTCGCACATCGGCTTGTTCGACGACCCGCCACACCGGCAGAGCGCGATTCTCGCCTGTCCCGTCGTGTTGATTGTGGCTCCGGTCGGATCGATGAGCTCGCACTCGCCCTCGATCAGGTACGGACCGTTCGGCCGCGTCGTGATCTTCACGGTCATCGGGGAGTCCCTCCTTGGCATTTGAGCAACGCCCACCAACATACCACCGCCGGGGTACACTCCTGGGCGTGAAGGAATCCGGCGCCATCCTCCTCGTGGCCTGCTACGAGCTCGGCCACCAGCCCCTGGCCGTTGCCTGGCCGGCCGCGTTTCTCGAGCGCGAGGGCTACCGGCCGGCGGTCATGGACGTCTCCGTCGAGCCCTTCGACGCTGAGCGCGTCCAACGAGCCAGGGTGGTCCTGATCTCGGTGCCGATGCACACGGCGCTTCGGCTGGGCGTGACCGTGGCCGAGCGGGTGCGCGCGGTCAACCCCGCCTGTCACGTCGCCTTCTTCGGGCTCTACGCCACGCTCAACACCGAGCATCTTCTGGCCGGCCCTGCCGACTCGGTCTTGAGCGGCGAGGTCGAGGCCGCGCTGGTCGGCCTGGTCCGGAGGCTCGAGGCGGGCGCCGATTCAACAACGGCGTCCCGTGCGCGGTCGCTCCCGGTGCTGGAGAAGCTCAGCTTCCCCGTGCCGAGCCGCGCGCAGCTCCCGTCGCTGAAGAAATACGCGCGGCTGGAGCGAGACGACGGGCAGGAGCTGGTGGCGTACGTCGAGGCGAGCCGCGGCTGCAAGCACTTGTGCCGGCACTGCCCCATCCCGCCGGTCTACGGCGGGCGCTTCTTCGTCGTGCCCGTCGAGGTCCTGCTCGCGGACGTGCGCCAGCAGGTCGAGGCCGGTGCGACCCACGTCACGTTCGGCGACCCCGATTTTCTCAATGGGCCCGGCCACGCGCTGGCTGTCGCGCGCGCGCTGCACGGCGAGTTCCCGCGTCTGACCTTCGACTTCACCGCGAAGATCGAGCACCTGCTGCGCCACCGCGAGCGCCTGCCCGAGCTCGCGCGCCTGGGCGCTTCGTTCATCGTCTCGGCCGCGGAATCGTTGAGCGACACGGTTCTCGCCCACCTCGAGAAGGGCCACACGCGCACCGACATCGAGACCGCGGTCCGGCTCGTCTCGGCGGCCGGCATGACGCTGCGCCCCACCTGGGTGCCGTTCACCCCGTGGACCACGCTCGACGACTACCGGGAGCTTCTCGAGTTCGTCGAGACCTGCGGGCTCGTCGACGCGATCGATCCGGTCCAGTTCTCGATCCGGCTCCTGATCCCGCCGGGCTCGCTCCTGCTCGAGAGCGCCGCGCTGCGGCCGTTCCTCGGCGACCTGGTGAAGAACCAGTTCCATCACGCCTGGACCCATCCCGACCCGCGCATGGAGGCGCTTCACCGGGAGGTGTCGGCGGCGGTCGCGCGGGCCGCCGACGGCCGCGAAGACGGGGCGGCCACGTACCAGCGCGTGCGCGAGCTGGCCGACCGGGCTGCCGGCGTGGCGCCGCGCGCCTTCACGACGCCCGCCCGCGATCGCAAGCGGCCGCCGCGACTCACCGAGCCCTGGTTCTGCTGAGCGGAGCCCACCGAGGGCCAGTTGGCCCTGCGTGGAAACTCGGGTAAAGTATCGATTTGAGAGGTGGTCACATGAGCGAAGAACTCAAGACCCGCGTCCAGGAGCTGATCGACACCATGATCAACCCCGCGGTCGCCGGCCACGGCGGCTTCGTCGAGCTCATCGACGTGACGGACAACCGCGTCTACCTCCAGATGGGGGGCGGCTGCCAGGGGTGCGGAGCTGCGGACGTCACGCTGAAGTCCGGGATCGAGCGGCTGATCAAGGAAGAGATCCCCGAGGTCGCCGAGGTCCTGGACACGACCGACCACGCGTCCGGCCAGAACCCCTACTACACGCCCGGCAAAGCTTAGTCCCACGCCGCCGCGTGGGCAGGAGGGGTCAGTGCCGACTTCGGCCAGCCGGTTGCTGCTTCTCCTGCCCACCACGACGTACCGCACCGAAGCGTTCATCGAGGCCGCGACCAGGCTCGGCGTCGAGCTGGTCTGCGCCTCCGAGCGACCGAGCACGCTCGAGTCGCTGACGCCGGATTCGCTCGTCACCCTCGATTTCGGCGATCCGCTCGGCAGCGCGGAGACGATCGCGCGGTTCGCCCGGTCGCGACCGATCGACGCCGTCGTCGGGGTCGACGACCTCACCACCGTCGCCGCCGCCGCGATCAGCCAGCGGCTCGGCCTGAAGGCCAACGCGCTGCCCGCCGTCAGGGCCGCCCGCGACAAGCACGCGATGCGCCGGCGCCTCGCCGAAGCCGACGTGCCGGCGCCGCGCTTCCGGCTGGTCGAGCTGGCCGACGACCCGGCGGCGCCCGCCGGGAAGGTCGAGTACCCATGCGTGCTCAAGCCGCTCATGCTCTCGGCGAGCCGCGGCGTGATCCGCGCGAACGACGGACGCGAGTTCGTCGCCGCCTTCCGGCGCATCGCGGCCATCCTGACGCAGCCTGACGCGGCGCCGCCTGTCGGCGCGCGCCGAGCGCTGCTCGTCGAAGAGTTCGTCCCCGGCCGCGAAGTCGCGCTGGAGGGCCTGCTGGTCGGCGGCCGCCTCCACGCGCTGGCACTCTTCGACAAGCCGGACCCGCTCGACGGTCCGTTCTTCGAGGAGACGATCTACGTCACGCCGTCGCGCCTGCCGGCGGCGACGCAGGAGCGCATCGCCGCCGTGACCCGTGATGCCTGCTCGGCGCTGGGCCTCACCGAGGGGCCGATCCACGCCGAGCTGCGCGTCAACGAGCGCGGCCCCTTCGTCCTCGAGGTCGCGGCGCGGTCGATCGGCGGGCTGTGCGCGCGCACGCTCACCTTCGGGACGGGCCTGAGCCTCGAGGAGCTGATCCTGTGCCACGCCCTCGACCGCCCGCTGGAATCGCTCGAGCGCGAGCGGCGGGCCGCCGGCGTGATGATGATCCCGATACCCCGTGCCGGCCGGCTCGTCGCCGTTCGCGGCGTCGAGGAGGCGGAGGCGGTCGAGGCCGTCGAGGAGGTCGTGATCACGATGCACCCGGGCCAGGAGGTGATTCCGCTTCCGGAAGGCTGGCAGTACCTCGGCTTCATCTTCGCCCGCGCCGAGAAGCCCGCCGCCGTCGAAGCGGCGCTCCGCAAGGCGCACGCCCGACTGCGTTTCGACATTGCGTAAGGCGAGCCGCCGCGCCGGCGCCGGCCCGCCCCAGACGGCCCGCGTCCCCCGCGCGCGCGGATTCCAGAGCGCCGAGGAGCGTGCCGAGCGCCTGAGCCTCCGTCGGGCTCGCCGCGATCAGGATCGCGGCTTGAGCTCGATCATGTGCCCGTCGGGATCGCGCAGGTAGATCGACGGACCGTCGCCCCAGGCCCCGAAGCGCTGGACGACGTCGCCCTCGAGCGCGATGCCCTTCCGCCGCAGCTCCTCGGCGACAGCCTTGAGGTCGTCGCACTGGATCGACAGGCAGAAGTGCTCGGGCCCGACCGGTCCCTTGTCGTCCGCGGGCAAGAGATCGATCAGGGCCTCGCCGAAGCGCAGGTGCATCAGCGAGATCCGCTCGTTGAACTTGGCGAGCGTGCAGCCCAGGACGTCCTCGTAGAACCGGCGCGAGCGAGCCTGGTCGGTGACTCTCAGGACGACGTGATCGAGGCCGAGCGGCTTGTACATCGCCACCTCCGTCGGGCCAAGACTACCACGCGCCGCTCATTCCTGGCGGAGCACCGAGAGCGGCGCGCGGCCGATCAGCCGGACGGTCGCGAGGAGACCGATGGCGAGCGAGCCCACCGTCGTGAGCAGGACACCCAGGAGCAGCGTCTCGGGCTCGAGCGTCCACGGCGTGTCGAGGACGAAGCGCAGGACGATCCAGGCCAGGAGCGCCGCCAGGAGCGTGCCGCCAAGGCCCGCGGTCGCGCCGAGACACGCGTACTCGACGGCGAACGCGCGCGCGATCGCCCAGCGCGTGGCCCCGAGCGTCTTGAGAATGACCGACTCGTAGAGGCGCTGGTAGCGGGTCGCCGCCAGCGCGCCGGCCATGACCACCAGGCCCGCGGCGATGGTGAAGAGCGCCATGAACCGCACGGCGAACGCGATCTGGTCGAGCACCTCGGCCACGCGCTCGAGCACGCCCCGGAGCGGGATCGCGGTGACGTTGGGGAAGGCCGCCACCACGTTATCCTGTAATTCGGTCTCGACGTCGGCCGGGACGCGGGCCGTCGCCATGTAGGTGGCCGGCGCCCCGTCGAGCGCGCCCGGCGAGAGAATCATGAAGAAGTTGGCGGTCAGCGTCTGCCAGTCGATCTTGCGCAGGCTCGTCACCTCGGCCTCGACCGGCACGCCCTGGACGTCGAAGGTGAGCGTCCCGCCCACACCGACGCCGAAATACTTCGCGGCTTCGTCCTCCACCGACACGCGCGGCCGCGCCGCCGCCTCGCTCGGATTCCACCAGTGCCCGCCGACGATGACCGTGGCGGGGGGCGGCGCGGCCGCCCAGGTCAGCACGTACTCGCGCGTGAGGTACCAGACCTTGTCGGGCTTCTCGTGCTTTCGCCGGTCGATCAGGGCGCGCGTGACGGGCGCGCCGTCGATCGCCGCGAGCCGGGCGCGCACGATCGGTGTCAGCACGGGCTCGGCGCCGCCGTTGACCTCGGCGACGACCCGCGCGAACGCCTCGCGCTGGTCCGGCTGCACGTCGATGAAGAAGAACGTCGGAGCCTCGCGCTTTCCCTCGTAGGCGAGCTGGCGGCCCAGGCTCGCCTCGAGCAACGCCACGGCGACGAGCAGCATGACGCCGACTCCGAGGGCCACCACCACCCTGACCGTGTGGCCCCCGGGACGGCCGAGGCCCGCGAGCCCCTGGCGCCAGGCGAGCCCCGGCAGGCGCGGCAGCCGCCGCGCGAGGCTCATGAGCCCGCGGGAGAGGCCGAGGAGAATCCCGAGCGCGGCCAGCGCCGCGCCGAAGAAGATCGCGCCGAGACGGAGCGAGCCGACCTGCCAGACGGCCAGCGCGGCCAGGCCCGCG
This sequence comes from Candidatus Rokuibacteriota bacterium, assembly GCA_003221595.1. Lineage (GTDB taxonomy): Bacteria > Methylomirabilota > Methylomirabilia > Rokubacteriales > CSP1-6 > AR31. The sequence goes on from QHSM01000091.1 coordinate 7,159, forward strand.
AGAATCGGCAGCGCCGCCGGCCACGGCCGGCGCGGCCGCCACGCGCCCGCCGCCACGTCGCGCCGGAAGATCAGCGAAGGCGGCACTGCCCGCACGGCCAGCAGCGGCCAGAGCGCGCACAGGAGGGCCGTGAGCGTGCCGAGGGCGAGCCCGCGCGCGATCGTGCCCCCGTCCCACTGGGCCTCGAGCGCGAACGGGGCGAACGGCACGAGCGCGCGCACGAGCATCGGCTGAACCGCCGCCCCCAGCGCCGCGCCGGCGAGGCTTCCGCCGAGGCCGACGGCCAGCGTCTGGAGCAGATACGTGACGAGCAGCGTGCGCCAGCCGGCGCCCAGGCACTTGAGGATCGCGATGGTCCCGAGCTGCCGCCGGAGAAACGTCGTCACCGACGACGCAATGCCCACGCCGCCGACCAGCAGGCTCGCGAGCCCGACGAGACCGAGATAGGTCGCGAGCTGGGCGAAGAAGCGGCGAAGCCCGGGCTGTGATTCGTCGTAGGCCGCGACGCGGATCGCCGGGTCGGCGAGCGCCCGGTCGAGGTCGGTGGCGGCGGCGCGGGCGCTGGCGCCGGGCGCGAGCCGCACGAGGGTCCGGTAGCGAACACGACTGC
>QHSM01000094.1:0-1684 GCA_003221595.1 Candidatus Rokuibacteriota bacterium
AGCGAGGCGACGCCCGCGCTGGAGGGCGACGCGATCAGCCAGGCGTTCATCACCGTGTGGGCGGCGGGCACCGCGTGGGCGATCGACGACTGGGCGCGGCGCACCGGACAGACGCCGAGCGCGGAGCGCTTCGAGCCGCTCACCTGGGGCCTCTACGAGATGGGCACCCGCCGGAGTGCCTCGGACTACCTGCTGGCGATCCAGGACCTACAGCGCATCGCGCGTCAGATCGCGCAGTTCTTCGTCCAGTACGACGTCTGGCTCTCGCCGACGCTCGCCGAGCCGCCCCCGGCGCTCGGAAGCTTCGACGGGGAGCCCGACAACCCCATGCACGGCATCTTCCGCTCGGCGCTCTTCGTCCCGTTCACTCCGATCTTCAACGCGACCGGCCAGCCCGCCATGTCGGTGCCGCTTTTCTGGAACGGCGACAACGTGCCGATCGGCGTCCAGTTCGCGGCGCGGTTCGGCGACGAGGCGACGCTGTTCCGGCTCGCCGCGCAGCTCGAGCAGGCGCGCCCCTGGGCCGGCCGATGGCCCTCGCTCTAAAGACGCCGGCCCGCTGCGCTCGATGACTCACCGCGCTCGATGACTCCCGAGGAAAGGATCCGATGACTGCCCTGGCTGACCTCGACACACCCGTCGTCACCGTCGACCTCGACATCATGCGAGAGAACATTCGCCGCGTGCAGGCCCATCTCGCGCGGCACGGAATCGGCAACCGGCCCCACATCAAGACGCACAAGATTCCCGAGATCGGGAAGATGCAGATCGCGGCGGGCGCGACCGGCATCACGTGCCAGAAGCTCGGCGAGGTGGAGGTCTTCGTGGACGCCGGTGTCACCGACGACATCCTGCTCACGTTCAACATCCTGGGCGAGCCGAAGACGGATCGCCTCATGACCCTGGTCAAGCGCGTTCGGCGCCTGGCGGTCGTCCTCGACAACGACGTGGTCGCGCAGGCGCTCTCCGACGCGGCCGCCCGGCACGGTGTCGATCTGCACTTCCTCGTCGAGTGCGACACGGGGTTCGGCCGCACCGGCGTCCAGACCCCCGACGAGGCGTTCGCGCTGGCGCGGCGGGCGATGCGGCTGCCCCGGATGCGCTTCGACGGCCTGATGACGTTTCCCAACCGCGACCCGAACACGCGCGACTTCTTCGACGCGGCGCTTTCGCTGTTCAAGCAGGCCGGTATTCCCGTGCCGGTCGTGTCCGGCGGCGGCACCCCCGCCCTCTTCACGGCGCAGAATTTCCCCATGCTGACGGAACACCGGGCCGGCACCTGCGTCTACAACGACGCCATGGTGGTCTCCACAGGCACCGCCGGCTGGGAGAATTGCGCCATGCGCGTGCGCGCGACAGTGGTGAGCCGGCCGACCGCCACGCGCGCCATCCTGGACGCTGGCTCCAAGGTGCTCACCTCCGATCTCTACTTCATGAAGGGCTACGGGCACGTGATGGAGTATCCAGAGGCGGCAATCACCGCCCTCTCCGAGGAGCACGGCACGGTCGACCTTTCTGCCTGCGCCGAGCGCCCGAAGGTCGGCGACGTCGTCCACGTCGTGCCGAACCACTGCTGCGTCGTCACGAACATGGTGGACGAGGTCTACGGGGTACGGAACGGTGCGGTCGAGGTCGTGTGGCCGGTCGCGGCGCGCGGCAAGATACGCTAGGCACTCTCTGGAGG